>PXAW01000316.1 GCA_003567055.1 Hyphomicrobiales bacterium | reverse complement strand
CGTGTGGATCGGTCTTACGGACGAGGCGGTGGAGGGGGGGTGGGTTTGGGCGAGCGGGAGCAGGGCGGGTGCGTCGTCGGGCGGCGTGTGGCGCAGCACGCGGTATTGGCCGGATGCGTCGCGATGCACGGTATAGACGAGTTTGCCATCGATCTCCGGCACGGGGCGTTTTGCGCGCGAGAGTAGTGCCGTCATGGCGAAGATAAAGGCTGGCGGGACGATCAGCCAGAGCGCCTTGATCCAGTCCGTCAGCGATTGATAGGTGACGAATAATGCCTGCCAGAACGTCGTCTCTTCCATGCTCGAACTCCCAGAAGCCAACCTGAAAACGGGTTTGGATGGTCACCAGAGGTTCGCTCTGGTGACCGGGGAGCTAGAAAGCCGCCTCAAGACGACCGCACTGGCCTTTAGACCGAAGCCTTGGACATACGCCAGCGCCTCCCCGGCCATGAAGGTCGAGGAGGTGCCTTTTCGGTCGCACCGACCGCTTGAGGAAGGGGATTCTAGGCCCCGGAACCGGATTCGTCCGGCTCTGTGGCGACATTAAAACACGTATCAGGCCTTGAAAAGAGGGGCTTTGGTTGTATCGGCATGCAACTGGCCGCGCCCGCAATGAAGCGCTCGCCCTGGCCTCCCTCCCCAGCGGGGAGGGAATGCGGGGGGGGAGAAGCGTCGATGCAGGCGACCCACGCTGCGGAAAGCGGAAAGCGGGTTCACCCCACCCTTCATCCCTCCGCTGAGGGGAGGGAAAGCGCGCGCTTCGTCGAGCGCCGCGCCCTATCCTGCTACGCCCCCCATCCCCGGCCCCTCTCCTCGGAGGGAGAGGGGAGCGCGCCCTGCATCGCCCGCGCGGCTGACGCTTCGAGCGCCGCGATCGATGGCGGCGAACGGCCCTGCGCCGGTGATGTCGGAAGCGCCCGTGATGAAGCGCGCGCATGCGGAATCCCCTCGCGCTTGACCTTCCCATGATGGGAGGGTCTATAGATCCCGGCAGTTGATGAAATGCGCGGTACACGCGCCAGCCGGGAGCTGACATGGATCTCGCCACACGCACTGCGACACCGGGCAAGAGCCCGACGAACGCCACTGCCCGCCTGCGCCTGCCGGTCTCCGGCATGACCTGCGGCTCCTGCGTGCGCCGGGTCGAGGCGGGGCTGGAGCGGCTCGAGGGGACCGGTGAGATCGCCGTCAATCTGGCCGGCGAGCATGTCGAGATCGCTTATGATCCCACCCGCCTGACGCCGCATGATCTCGTCGAGGCCGTGGAGGCCGCCGGTTACGACGTGAAGCTGCGCGAGGTCGATCTCGCGCTGGAAGGCATGACCTGCGGCTCCTGCGTGGCGCGGGCGGAGAAGGCGCTTCTCGCCACGCCGGGCGTGATTTCCGCCTCGGTCAATCTCGCCACGGAACGCGCGCGCGTCACCGTGGCGGACGAGGCGGTCGTCGATGATGCGATCCGCGCCGTCTCCGATGCCGGCTATGCGGGCCAGCGTGTCTCCCAGGGCGAGCCCGGTACCGGCACGCCGGCTTATCCCGATGACAGCCGCGAGAAGCTGCATGTCGCCATCGGCATCGCGCTCTCCGCGCCGCTGGTCCTGCCGATGCTCGGCATGCCCTTCGGCTATCACTGGATGCCGCCGGGCTGGGTGCAGGTCCTGCTCGCCACGCCGGTGCAGTTCTGGCTCGGCGCGCGCTTTTACGTCTCCGGCTGGAAGGCGCTGAAGGCGCGTACCGGCAACATGGAACTGCTCGTCGCCATGGGCACGAGCGCGGGTTATTTCCTCTCGCTCTACATGCTGATCAGCTACTGGCTGTCGCCGCATGCGGGCATGCATCACGAGCCGGAATATTATT
Source organism: Hyphomicrobiales bacterium (assembly GCA_003567055.1). GTDB lineage: Bacteria > Pseudomonadota > Alphaproteobacteria > Rhizobiales > Beijerinckiaceae > Saliniramus. Next base: position 4,418 of record PXAW01000316.1, on the reverse strand, counting down.
TCGAGGCGGCGGCGGTGATCATCACGCTCGTCCTGCTCGGCAAATATCTGGAGGCGCGGGCCAAGCGCAAGACGGCGGATGCCGTGCGCGCGCTCGCGGCGCTTCGCCCCGACACTGCCCGCCTGCGCAGCAATGGCGAGGATACAATCGTCCCGATCGCGCAGGTGCGCGCCGGCGATATCGTCGTGGTGCGCCCCGGCGAGCGGGTTCCCGTTGATGGCCGGATCCGCGAGGGCGAGAGCGAGATCGACGAATCCATGGTCACCGGCGAGAGCCTGCCCGTGCATCGCGAGGAAGGTGCGCGCGTGATCGGCGGTTCGATCAACGGCTCGGGCCGGCTCATCATCGAGACCACCGCCATCGGGCAGGACACCACCCTGTCGCGGATCATGAAGCTGGTCGAGGGCGCGCAGGCCTCGAAGGCGCCGATCCAGAAACTCGTCGACAAGGTCGCGGCGATCTTCGTTCCCGTCGTGGTGGTGATCGCCGCCATCACGCTCGTGACCTGGCTCGCCATCGACGGCGATGTCGAGAAGGCCATCGTCACCGCCGTGACGGTGCTCGTCATCGCCTGCCCCTGCGCGCTCGGCCTCGCCACGCCCACCGCGATCATGGCGGGAACCGGTGCCGCGGCCAGCAGCGGGATCCTGATCAAGGATGCCGAAATGCTGGAGCGCGCCCATGCGATCCGCGCCGTCGCCTTCGACAAGACCGGCACGCTGACGCTCGGCAAGCCGGCGCTCGCGGGATTCACGCCGGTGGCGGGGGCGGACGTGAGCGCTTCCGACGGCCTCCTCGCCATCGCCGCCGCCCTGCAGGAGGGCAGCGAGCATCCGCTGGCCGGCGCCGTGGTGACGGCTGCGAAGGAGAAGGGCCTCGCCCTGCCGCAGGCTCAGGCGGTGAAAGCGGTTCCCGGGCGCGGCATCGAGGGCGGCCTCGATGACGGCGCGCGCTACGCCATCGGCAGCGCCCGGCAGATGGCGGATCACGGCATCGCTCTCGACGATCTCGCGAGCGCGGCGCAGGAGGAAGCCGCGCGCGGGCGTTCGATCTCCTACATGGCGCGCATCGACGGCACGCCCCGCCTCGTCGCCTGGATGAGCTTTGCCGACCAGCCGCGCGAGAGCGCCCGCGCCGCCGTGGCGAAGCTGCGCGCAATCGGCATCACCAGCATCATGGTCACCGGCGACAACGAAGCTGCCGCCCGCGCCATCGCCCGGGAGATCGGCATCGACGAAATCCGCGCCGAGGTGGCTCCGGAGGACAAGGCGCGCATCGTCGGCGAATTGCGCGCGATCCACGGCGCCATCGCCATGGTGGGGGACGGGGTCAACGATGCGCCGGCTCTCGCGGCAGCCGATCTCGGCATCGCCATGGGCTCGGGCACCGATGTCGCCATGGAGGCGGCGGGGATCACGCTGATGCGCTCGGATCCGCTCGCCGTCGCCGATGCGCTCGACGTGTCGCGGCGCACCCGCTCCAAGATCAAGCAGAACCTGTTCTGGGCCTTCATCTACAATACCGGCGGCATTCCGCTCGCGGCATTCGGCCTGCTCAACCCGATCATCGCCGGTGCCGCCATGGCATTCTCGAGCGTCAGCGTGGTGTCGAATGCCCTGCTGCTGCGGCGCTGGAAACCGGCGGGAGGGCGCTGATGCGGATCGGTGAAGCGGCGACGCGCTCGGGCGTGAGCGCCAAGATGATCCGGCATTACGAGAGCATCGGCCTGCTCGCCCCGGCGGCGCGGCGCGACAACAGCTATCGCGATTTCGACGCCCGCGACGTGCATGACCTGACCTTCATCCGGCGGGCGCGCGATCTCGGCTTCTCGATCGAGGAGATCGGGCGCCTGCTCGCCCTGTGGCGCGACCGCGACCGCCCGAGCCGGGAGGTGAAGGAGATCGCGAAGACGCATATCGCGGAGATGGAGACGCGCATCGCCCGCATGCAGGAGATGGTCGCCACATTGAGCCATCTGGCCGAATGCTGCGCGGGCGACGAGCGCCCGGATTGCCCGATCCTGAGCGGGCTCGCCGGTGAGCAGACCAAGGCGCCCGCCGCCGCCTCAGACGCGCGCCAGCCCGATCATGCCGATCAGGGCGCCGATCAGCGCTGACAAAGTTATGCCGATCAGGATCAGGAGCGCCGTCACCATCAGCGCGCGGCGTTGCGGCACGTTCATCACCGCCGGCAGGCCGGTATGGATCAGATAGACGGCATAGAGGCCGAGCAGCGTCAGGAATGACAGTGTCGGCGTGAGGTTGAACACGCCGGCGAGCCAGGCCGGCGTCCAGGCATAGGCCACCACCTTGAACGCCGCCGCCCGGTCCCCGCTGCCGCCGAATCGTGGGGCGAGCCAGGCCAGCACCAGCGCCATCACGTAGATCGTGGCGAGCTGCATCGCATATTGGAACGCTCCCGAGACGAAGGCCTGCCCGGGCTCCATGCGGATCACCCCCATGCCGGGCAGTTCGATGCCGACCAGCGAAGCGCTCAAAGCCGAGGCGATGGCGGGTATGGCGGCGAGCGGCATGACGTAGCGCAGATAGATCGCCGCGATATTGGGTTCTTCTTGCGCGATACGCGGCCATTCGGCGCGCGGACGGGTGATGATGGCGGCGGCGCGTGTGACCAGGTTCATGCAGAGATTTCCGTGCAGAGTTTGCGTGTCGGATGGTTTGCGTCTGGCGGGCCGGGCGCCACGCGGTTCACGAGGCGAAACGCTCCGCGCTCGCCTGAAAGCCGAGTTCCCCGATCAGGTCGCGGACATGCCGCCGGAACCAGACATGCTGACGGTCGTCATCGTGACGGGTATGCCAGTACATGCCCAGCGTCAATCGCGGCGCGGGCATCGGCAGGCGCTTGACGGCGAGGCCGAGCGGGCCGGCCAGCACTTCGGCGAACTGGCAGGGCAGGAGGGCGGCATGGTCGCTGCGCGCCGCGCTGAGCCCCGTCGCGTAGAAATGCGGCAGGGCGAGCGCGATATTCTCGCCGAGCCCCTCGGCGTGCAGGAATTCGACGGCACAGCCGCTCTCGCCGCCATCGAGCGAATAGACGGCGAGCCCGAGTTGCGCGAGATCCTCGCGGGTGAGGGGGGCGTCGGGCGCCCGCCCCGCGAGAAGCGGATGATCGCGCCGCATCACCAGCACGAAGACCGAATCGAACAGCGGTTGCGAAGAAATCACACCGTTCACGCGGGGCGCGTGTTCGAGGGCGAGATCGACGATGCCGTCGACGAGAAGCCGCTCCACATCGCCGCGCGCGGCGTCGAACAGGCGCAGGCGCACCTGGGGTGCCTGCGCGGCGATCCGCGCCGAGAGAGCCGGCATGAACAGCATCGAGAAGAAATCGGCGCCCAGCAGGCTGAAGCTGCGCTTCATCATGTCCGGCGCGCCGGACAACTCGCCCGCGAGGCCGCGTTCGAGCGTGGCCAGCGCAGCAGTCACCGGCTCGAGGAGCTTGCGCGCGCGCTCCGTCGGCAGCATCTCGCGCCCCTGACGCACGAAGAGTTGATCGCCGAAGGCCTGGCGCAGGCGGTTGAGCGCCGCACTGACGGCCGGCTGGCTCAGCCCGAGCCGCTTGCCCGCCCGCGAAACGCTGCGCTCGCTGTCGAGAGCGAGAAAGACACGCAGCAGGTTCAGGTCGAGCTGGGTAAAATTCATGGCGATGATCATTCCCATTCGTAAAATCGATTTCAAGAAAAACGATGCGCATATTAGGAATCGGCCCCATGCACCGCCTGCGGTGTGAATGCATGAATTCAGGGGAAAGATGATGACAATCGCACGATCTGCTTCCACAGCCGCACTGCTTGCTGCATTCGGACTTGCCGTGGGCCCGTTTCATTCCGGCGAGGCCGCAGCATCCGGGATGCTCGACCACCTTCCGGTCCTGAGCGAAATCGCGCCGGATGCCGTGAACCTTTCGCCGCATGTGCCGAATATGGGCGAACACTGGGCCAATCCCGCCGATCTCCCCGTCGGCCCGATCTATTGCGTCATCGACGGGCGGGTCGTCTGCGTCGAATACATGGTGGATCTCGAGGCGCTGAATGCCGGGACGGATTTCGTCGGCCTCGCCACCGGCCTCGAATCCCCGCCGATCAGCCATATCGACATCGAGTACAAGGCCGAGGGCATCCCGCCGCACCCGGTACCGCTGTACCAGATCCACATCTATTTCGCGGATACGCAGACGCTCGCCGCATTCTGAAGCGTGTCGCGGCATGCATTTGTCAGGCGGGAATCGTGTCGCAGGTGACGGTTCCCGCTGGCAGCGCGCGATCATCGCCCTAACTGATTTACGATGAGCCGGTAATGGCTCTTCGTGAACGATGTTCGCAATTGCGGGGCCGAATTTGACGATGCGCGCGGATGGCAAGCAGACAGATGATCCCTCGATGGATGATCCCTCGATGG
>PXAW01000059.1 GCA_003567055.1 Hyphomicrobiales bacterium | reverse complement strand
CCGCGCCCGCTTTGGCCGACTACAAGGACGAATACCGCGTCTCGACCGTGGTCCCCGCACCGTTCCCGTGGGGTATTGCAGCCGAGCGCTGGGCCGAGCTCGTGGCCGAGCGCACGGACGGGCGCATCACCATGCAGATCTATCCCGGCGCGCAGCTCGTCCAGGGCGAGCAGACGCGTGAATTCACGGCGATGCGCCGTGGCGTGATCGACATGGCGGTGGGCTCCACCATCAACTGGTCGCCGCAGATCGCCGAGCTCAACGTCTTCTCGCTGCCCTTCCTGATGCCCGATTACGATGCGCTCGATGCGCTGACACAGGGCCCGGTCGGCGAGCGGATCTTCGAGCTGATCCAGGAAAACGGCGTCGTGCCGCTGGCCTGGGCGGAGAACGGCTTCCGCGAGGTGACGAACTCGCAGCGCCCCATCCGCACCCCGGATGACATGCAGGGCCTGAAGATGCGTGTGGTCGGCTCGCCGATCTTCAACGACATCTTCACCGCGCTCGGCGCCGATCCGACCCAGATGAGCTGGGCCGATGCCCAGCCCGCGCTCACGACGGGTGCCGTCGACGGGCAGGAAAATCCGCTGACGATCTACTCCGTGCTCAACATGCATGAGCTCGGCCAGGAGAACGTGACGCTGTGGCGCTACGTGGCTGACCCGCTGATCTTCGCGGTCAATCAGGAAGTCTGGGATTCCTTCACGGCGGAAGACCAGGAAATCGTGCGGCAATCGGCGATCGATGCGGGTGCGCATGGTGTCGAGGTGGCCCGTGCGGGTCTCACCGATGACGATCAGAGCCTGATCGAGGAAATCCGCGGCTTCGGTGTGGAGGTCATCAGCCTCTCAGACGAGGAGCGGCAGGCCTTCGTCGATGCCACCCGTCCGGTCTACGATGCCTGGCGCGAGCGTATCGGCGGCGATCTCGTCGATATGGCGGAAGAATCCGTCGCCAATCGCTGATATCGGGCCCAAAGCCTGAAAGCGGATCGCGCCTTGCCCGGTGAAACGGGCGGGCGCGGTCCGATCCGCAGCATTCCCGCCAGCATCGTCTCAACCGCCGACCGGAGCCATCCGCGATGAGCGACGAACGCGATATTCCGTATGCGCCGCAGAGCCCGGATACGGGCACGGACCATGTCATCGTCCCCGTTAAGATCGAGGAGGCGCTTGGCGCCGCCGCCATGGCGCTGATCTGCCTGATCTCCTTCGGCAACGTGCTGACGCGCTATTTCACCAATATTTCTTTCGCCTTCACCGAGGAATTCTCGGTGGTGCTGCTCGCCTTCATGACCTTTGTCGGCGCCTCTGCGGCGTTCGCCAGCAACGAGCATATCCGCATCACCTTCTTCCTCCAGCGCATGCCGCGACCGCTGCGCTGGCTGTGCGAGGCGATCACGGTCGTCGTCACCACGATCCTTTTTGCGATGATCGTCTATTACGGGGCGCAGGTGACCTATGACGAGTGGTTCTGGGGCGAGACTTCGGCGGGTATGGGCAATCCGGTCTGGCTCTACACGATCTGGCTGCCGATCCTCTCCATCGCCATCATCCTGCGGGTTCTCGGGCGCGCCTATGCCCGCCTGATCCGCCGTCCGGGCAGCATGTGAGGCGGTCATGATCGAAGCCAATCTCGCGCTGCTCCTCACCTTCGTCGTGCTGATGCTGATCGGCGCGCCGATCGCCGTGTCGCTCGGCATCGGTGGTGTCGTCGGTATCATGATCGGGCTCGACGCTGCCGCGCTCGGCACGCTGGGCACCAATCCGTACAACGCGGTGGCGAAATATCCGCTGATCGCGATCCCGCTTTTCATCCTCACGGGGATGATGTTCGAGCGCTCCGGCGTGGCGGCGCGGCTGGTGGGCTTCGCGCAGGCCTGTATCGGGCCGCGCAAGGGCGGGCTCGCGCTCGTCGCCATCCTCGTCTGCCTGATCATGGGCGGGATGTCGGGCTCCGGACCCGCCGATGCGGCGGCGGTGGCGACCGTGATGCTGCCCTCCATGATGAAGGCGGGTTATCCCAAGCCGTTCTCGGCCAGCGTGATCGCGGCCTCGGCCTCGACCGCGATCCTGATCCCGCCCTCGATCGCGCTGATCGTCTATTCGGTTCTGGTGCCGGGTACCGATCTGCGCGCGCTCTTCGCCGCCGGGCTGATCCCCGGCCTGCTGGTCGGCCTCGCCATCGCGATCCCCACGGTGATCCTCTCGCGCAAGCATGGTTTCGGCGCGGATGAGAGCCCGGACCGCCCGCCGTTCTGGCCCAGCCTCTGGCGGGCCATGCCGGGGCTGATGGCGCCGGTGATCATCCTCGGGGGCTTGCGCAGCGGCCTGTTCACGCCGACGGAAACCGCTGTCGTCGCGGTGTTCTACGGGCTGCTCGTCGGTACGGTGCTCTATCGCACCATGGGTTTTCGCGACATCTACCAGGTGCTGGTGGAGAGCGCGAAGATCTCCGGCGTCTTGATGCTGATCATATCGCTGGCCGGCATCTTCGCCTGGGCCGGCTCGACCATGGGCGCCTTCCGCAACACGGCGCAGCTGATCCTGACCATCAGCGACAATCCCTGGATCATCCTGCTGCTGATCATGGGCGTGCTGCTGCTCGCGGGCATGGTGCTCGACGGGGTGTCGATCTACCTGATCACCCTGCCGCTGCTGGTGCCGGTGGTGCAGGCCTTCGAATGGTCCTTCGTCTGGTTCGGCGTGGTCATGGCCATCAACATCGCGATGGGGCAGTTCACGCCGCCCGTTGCGGTCAATCTGATGGTGACGGCGCGTATTGCCGGGATTCCGCTGGAGAGCACCTTCCGCTGGGTCGGTTGGCTGCTTCTCTCGATGGGCGGTGCGCTCGCCCTCGTCATCGCCTTCCCGGAGATCGCGCTCTGGCTGCCCAGAATGCTGGGCTATCGCATCACATAAGAAAGAAACGAGGAAATCATGAGTGATCAGGATCGCGCCAATGAAATGACCGGCGGCGAGGCGCTCGCCCGGATGCTGATGGCGCACGGCGCGGGACCGATGTACGGCATGGGCGGCTTCCAGCTGCTGCCCTTCTATGATGCCGCGCGCCGGCTCGGGCTGCGCCATACGCTGATCAACGACGAGCGCTGCGGCGTCTTCGCGGCGGATGCCTATGCCAAGGTCTCGGGCCGGGTCGGGCTCGTCGATGCCACGCTCGGGCCCGGCGCGACCAATCTCGTCACGGGGCTCGTCGAGGCGCTCAATGCCGGCTCGCCGATCGTGGCGATCGTGGGCGATACGCACCGTGCCCATTCCTGGAAGAACATGACCCAGGAAGCCCACCAGGCCGATATCCTGCGCCCGGCCTCGAAGGAGGTGATCCGCGTCGAGATGATCGAGCGCCTGCCCGAACTCGTGCGCCGCGCCTTCATGGTGGCGACGACGGGCAGACCGGGGCCGGTCGTGGTGATCGTGCCGGAAGACATCTGCCATGACAGCCATCCCTTCGACCCGGAGGCGCTCGTCGCCGATGAGCGCTATCAGGCGGCACCGGCCCTGCGCGCGCGGCCCGATGCGGATGATCTGGCGAAGGCCGCGGCGTTGCTCGCGAAAGCCGAAAAGCCGCTGATCCTGGCCGGCGGCGGGGTGCATATCTCGCAGGCGGCGACGGAACTCCAGGCCTTCGCCGAGGCGCATGGCATCCCGGTGGCGCATACGCTGAGCGGCAAGGGCGCCATCGCCTGCACCAGCGATCTCTCGGCAGGGCTGTTCGGCCGCTATGACCGCATTGCCAACGGCATGATCAGCGAAAGCGATTGCCTTCTGGTGATCGGCTGCAAGCTCGGCGAGATCGCCACCAAGCGCTACACGGTGCCCGAGCCCGGCAAGGTCATGATCCATCTCGAATGCGTGGCGGAGGAAATCGGGCGCACCTACGCGCCGACCGTGCCGCTCTGGGGCGATGTCAGGGCCGGCATCGCCGATCTCGACGTCGCGATGAAGGCGCTCGGCTCGCATGCGGCGTCGCGTGCCGACTGGTGTGCACAGGTGCCGACCCGCATGGCAGCGTGGCGCGAGAGCGCCCGCGAGCGGCTTGAGAGTGACGAGACGCCGGTGGGCATGGGCCGGCTCATGGGCGAGCTGAACAATATCCTCGCCGATGACGCGATCCTCATCGCCGATGGCGGTTTCGCCGCGCATTGGGGCGGGTTGCTCTACGATTCGAAGAAGGCCGGGCGCGGTTTCGTGCCCGATCGCGGCTTCGCCTCCATCGGCTACGGCCTGCCCGGCGCCATCGGTGCGAGCCTCGCCGCGCCTGATCGCCAGGTCGTCGCGCTGACCGGTGATGGCGGCTTCAACATGGTGCTGGGCGAGCTCGAGACGGCGCGCCGGATGGGGCTCTCACCGGTGATCATCGTCGTCAACAATGCCGCGTCGGGCTATGTGAAGGCGTTGCAGCACCTGATGTACGGGGAGGGGGCCTACCAATCCTCCGATCTCGCCGAGACGAATTACGCCGATGCCGCGCAGGCGCTCGGCTGCCGGGGTATCCGCGTCGAGGAGCCTGGACAGCTCGCCGGCGCCTTGCGCGAGGCGCTGGCCGAGGGCGGGCGCCCGACGGTGCTCGACGTGATCGTCACCCGCGATCCGGCGAAGATGCTGCCCGCCGCCGATAATCGCGCGGTGAAGGTGAAGAAGGGCGACCGCGTTGCGTGAGCCGGATGCACCGATCCTCGCCGACAGCATCACCCGCCTCGGCCCGGAAGCCGCCGGGGCGGTGGTGTTGACGGGGTCGCATGGCGGTGTCTATGCCGCCTGGCTCGCCCGCAAGGCGGGATGCCGCGCGGCGATCTTCAACGATGCCGGCGTGGGCCGCGACGAGGCCGGGATCGGCGGCCTTGCCTGGCTCGACGCGCATGGCATGGCGGCAGCGGCCATCGACCATCGCAGCGCCGATATCGGCGACGCGGCGGCGATGGCGAAGCACGGCATCGTCTCGCATGTGAATGAACTCGCCGCAGCTTTCGGCGTGAAGGCCGGGCAGGGCGGCGCCGAGGCCGCCCGCCTGCTCGCCGCCGCACCGATCCCGGATGGAGAAGTCGAGACGGTGAACGAGGCGCGCGAGGAGATCGTGCCGGATGGGGCCACGCGCCGCATCGTCCTGATCGATTCGGCCTCACTGGTCGCGGCGCGCGATGCCGGGCAGATCGTGATCACGGGCTCGCACGGGGCGCTGTTCGGCGATAATCCGATGAACGCGCTCAAGTTCGACGCCGCTTTCGCAGCCTTCAACGATGCGGGCGGCGGTGTCGGCGTCTCGCGATTGCCGGCCTTGCAGGGGCGCGGTATCGCGGCGGTGACGGTCTCCGCTGCATCGGCGCGAATCGGGGATGCCCGTTCCACATTCGAGGATGGCATCGTCTCTGCGGCCAACCCGACGGCCCTGTCGCGCGGCGCCAGGATCGGCGAAAAGCTACACGATTGCGTGATTCGGCTCGCCAGGATGCCTTAACGGAATGCGTGGTTACGGAACATAAACCATCCTGTTGCATTCAGATCACAGGATCAACGCTCACGCAGAAGTCAGCGGAAACGGCACCGTCTTGCCTTTATTGGGGTCTCAGGATGCTGCTCTCGTTGAATTTCGCAAGAAGGATGACATGTCCCAGTTCCGTGCCTCCCAACTCACGCGCCGCGTCTTTCTGGCGGGTCTGCCGCTGACGCTCGGCGCCTGCGTCTCCGCCGGTCGCTCGGCCCCGCCCGTGGTCGAGGCCGCGAATGTCGTGGATCCGTTCTATGCATCGATGTACAGCGCGATCCATGACGAGCCGTTCCCGGTTCCCGCTATCGACGTGTCACAGGTCGATCGGCGCTTCCTGCGCCAGGAAGTCGAATTCGCGGGACCGGAAAGTGCCGGCGATGTCGTCGTCGACCCCGCGCGCCGCTTCCTCTATCTCGTGCGCGAGAATAGCCGGGCGCTGCGCTACGGCTGCGGCGTCGGGCAGGCCGGCTTCGATTATGAAGGCGATGCGGTGATCGCGCGCAAGGCCGCATGGCCGCGCTGGACGCCGACGCAGAACATGATTCGTCGCGAGCCGGAGCGTTACGGCCCCGTTGCGGGCGGGATGGAAGGCGGGCTTGACAATCCGCTGGGTGCCCGCGCGCTCTATCTGTTCAGAAACGGCCGCGATACGCTCTACCGGATTCACGGCACCAACGAACCCTGGTCGATCGGCCAGTCGGTGTCGTCGGGCTGCATCCGCCTGTTCAATCAGGATATCATCGACCTGCATCGGCGCGTGCCGATCGGAACGCGGGT
>PXAW01000265.1 GCA_003567055.1 Hyphomicrobiales bacterium | reverse complement strand
GGCTCGGACTGATCCCGGACGAGGCGGCCAATGAAGCCCATGGCCCGATCATCTCGCGCCCGGAAAGCCGCATCGCGACCGCGGTAATCCCCACCGACGAGGAAGCCGAGATCCGCGATTCGCTGCGCGCGCTGCTCTGAGGGGCGTTCCGACCTGACGGGATAATGCTCTCTAGCGCCTTTTCAGGACGAAGCAGCCCTCCCGCGCCCGCGCATCACCTGTGCCGGGCGGCGGGTATCCGGGAGCAGGCCGAGCCTGTCCCGGCGGCGCCAGCGCCACATCAGCAGGATCGCGACCACGGTGAGCCCGCCGGCGAGGCCCATCCAGACGCCGACCCCCGCGAGCGGCGAGTAGAGCCCGAATCCGACCGCGATCGGTACGCCGATCAGCCAGTAGCCGAAGCCGGCATAGAGCATCGGGATGCGCGTATCCTGCAAGCCTCGCAGCATGCCCGCCCCCACCGCCTGCGCGCCATCGACGATCTGGAAGATCGCGGCCATGGCCAGGAAGGAGACGGCAAGCGCGATGACGCGCGCATTCTCCGGATCGCGCAGATCGAGGAAGGCGCTGATCAGGAGGTGTGGCACGCTGATCATCACCAGCGCGGCGATGCTCATGAAGATCATGGCGATGCCGAAGGCGCTCCAGCCCGCCCGGGTGATCGCGTCATGATCGCGCGCGCCGTAAGCCACGCCGACGCGCACCGTCACCGCCTGGCCGAGGCCCAGCGGCACCATGAAGGCGAGGGAGGCGATCTGGATGGCGATGGTATGGGCGGCCAGCGCTTCGGTCGAGATCATCCCCATCAGGAAGAGCGCGGCGGAAAAGATCATCACCTCGAACAGGATCATCGCCGAGATCGGCATGCCCAGCCGCCACAGCTCGAAGAAACGCGGCCAGTCGGCGCGCCAGAAACGCCCGAACAGCGCATAGCGCCGGAAGCGTCGGTCGCGCCGGGCGATCAGGGTGAGCATCACGAACATGAAGCTCGCCGTCAGCGTCGTGGCGATGCCGGCGCCGTTCAGCCCCATGGCCGGCGCGCCGAAATTGCCGAAGATCAGCGCGTAATTCGCCAGCGCATTGACCGCGAGTCCGCAAAGCGAGACGACGAGGGCAAGGAAGGGGCGCTCCATCCCCGCCAGAAAGAAGCGCAGGGCGACGAAGCCGAGCATCGGCAGAAGCGCCCATTGCTTGTAGCGCAGGTATTCCGCTGCCTGGGCTGCGAGCGCCGGCTCCTGCCCGAGCAGGATGAGGATCGTCTCGGCATTCCACAGAGCGATCCAGATCGGCACCGAAAGCGCCACGGCGCTCCACAATCCCTGGCGGAACGAGCGGCGCACCTCGCGCACGGCATGACGGTTGCGCCCGCGCTCCGCCGCGATCATCGCCGAGATGGCGCTGATCAGGCCGAGACCGCCGATGAAGGAGACGAAATACAGGTTGAACCCGAGCGAGCCGGCAGCCAGCACCTCCGGCCCGAGCCAGGCCAGCATCACCACATCGGTGGCGCCGAGGCCGGTCTGCGAGAGATTGATGGCGATCATCGGCCAGGCAAGCGCCAGGGTCGCGAGAATCTCGCGCCGCCAGAGTATCCAGGTGCCGGGGGCTCCACCCCGATCGTCCGGACGTGCCGGCGCATGCATGTTCACTCACCTCTCGTTGAAGCGCCACCCTACACGCCCGGGCCGGGATCGCGATGCGCGTTCTTGCGACAACCTTTCTTGCGACAACCTTTCTTGCGATCACCGCGCGGGCGAAACCCATCCGGCGCCCTTGCCCATTGATTCGGCTGGCGCAGACCGTAACCCTCGGCGTGAAGAAAGCCCTGCTGACGGGGCACTCACCCACGGAGAATGTCATGTCCCGCGACAAGGCCGTCGCCCGCGCCGAGGCGCATTTCGATACCGGTGCCTTCAAGGCCGATCTCGCCCGCCGCGTGGCGATCCCCACGGAGAGCCAGAACCCCGACCGCGCCGCCGATCTCGCCCGTTATGTCGAGGAGGAGATGCGGCCCGTGCTCGAGGCCATGGGGTTTACCTGCGAAATCCTGCATCAGCCACCCGGAAAGGGACCGTTCCTCTATGCCGAGCGGATCGAGGATCCCGGTCTCGTCACTGTCCTCGGCTACGGCCATGGCGACGCCATTCGCGGGCTCGACGACGCCTGGAAGGAGGGGCTCTCGCCCTGGGAGCTGGTGGAGCGCGACGGGCTCTGGTACGGGCGCGGCACGGTCGACAACAAGGGCCAGCATTCGATCAACATCGCCGGCCTGCGCGCCGTGCTGGAGGAGCGCGGCAAGCTCGGCTTCAACGCCAAATACATCATCGAGATGGGTGAGGAAGTCGGCTCGCCGGGCCTGCGCGAGCTCTGCGCGGCGCATCGCGAGAAATTCCGCGCCGATGTGCTGATCGCGTCCGACGGGCCGCGCCTGTCGATTTCGCGCCCGACCATCTTCCTCGGCGCGCGCGGCGCCTATCCGATGGATATCTGGATCGATGCCCGCGAGGGTGGGCACCATTCCGGCAATTTCGGCGGGCTGCTTTCCAATCCCGGCATCGAACTCGCCCATGCCATCGCCTGCATCACCGGCCCGAAGGGCGAGATCCGCATCCCGGAATGGACGCCGGGTACGATCCCCGATTCGGTGAAGCGCGTCCTCGCGGAAGTCGAGGTGAAGGCCGATCCGGGCGGGCCGGCGCTCGATCCGTGGTGGGGTGAGCCGGATCTGACCATGGCGGAGAAGGTCTATGGCTGGTCGTCATTCCAGATCCTCGCCTTCAAATGCGGCAATCCGGAAGGGCCGGTGAATGCGGTTCCGCCCAGTGCCTGGGCGCGCGGTCAGCTGCGCTTCGTGGTGGGGGTCGATCCTGATCAGGTGCTCCCGGCCCTGCGCCGTCATCTCGACGCGCATGGCTTCGAGCGGGTGCAGATCGCCAAGGCGCGCGACGAGGTCTTCGCCGCCACACGGCTCGATCCGGACCATCCCTGGGTGCATTGGGCGGTGGATTCGATCACACGGACCACCGGCGGAAAGCCGGCGATCCTGCCCAATCTGGGCGGCTCCCTGCCCAATGACATCTTCGCGGAAATCCTCGAATTGCCGACGATCTGGGTGCCCCATTCCTATCCCGGCTGCTCGCAGCACGCACCCAACGAACACATGCCCGCCGCGATCGCCCGCGAGGGGCTCGCGATCATGGCAGGGTTGTACTGGGATCTCGGCGAGAACCAGACGCCCCACGCTGCGGCCCTCTGAGAGATCGACAGGCGATCCGCAAGACTGGCCCGGGCGCGACGATGCGTCGCGCCCGGGCACGATAAATTGCAATCAAAAAGATTAATCAAAGCAAAGAAAAATCAAGCATAGCGACCACCCCTCGCTTCTTCGGCGACCAGCCACCCGCTCGCTGCTTGCGCAGCTGCTGCTGTCAATTAGAGCAAAAATGCGCAAACAAGCTCTTGCACATTGCCCACGAACTGGGCATAGCGTCTGAGTGAAATTACGTTCGTCTTTGTGCCTAATCCGGATGGTCAATCCGCTACGGCACGGGCGTACGTTCGTGAACGAAATCCGTTGGCCGCAAAGCTGCGGCCGCTGCGTGCGGGGCGCAAAGATTCCGGCGTGGTCACCACTTCCAGATGACGGGGGGGACATGGCGTTTCTCAGAGGTGTGGTGCGCATCATCGATGCCATCAACGAGCATGTGGGGCGCGTAACGGCCTGGCTCATGGTGCTGATGGTGCTGATAGCCTTTACCGTGGTGCTCTTGCGCTACGTCTACGGGCTCGGCTGGGTCGCGATGCAGGAATCCTTCGTCTGGCTGCACGGCACGGTCTTCATGATGGGTGCGGCCTACACGTTGCTGCATGACGGCCACGTCCGCGTCGACGTGTTCTACCGCCCCGCCAGTGCCCGCACCAAGGCGATGATCAATCTCTTCGGCACCCTCTTCCTGCTGATCCCCATGATCCTCGTGGTGCTCTATTACAGTCAGGGCTTCGTCACCCGTTCATGGTCGCGCTTCGAGGGTTCGAGCGAGGCGGGCGGCCTGCCCGGCCTGTTCCTGCTCAAGACGGTGATCCCGGTCTTCTGTGTGCTGATGCTGCTGCAGGGCCTCTCGCTCATCGCCCGTAGCCTGCTCGTCCTGAAGGGCGACATGCGCTACGCGTCATCCCAAGACGAATCTCACGAAGTGGCCTGACGACCATGGATCCTGTACTTCTCGGGGAGATTCTCAGTCTCCTGATGTTCGCGACTGCCTGCGTCGTTCTGCTGCTGGGCTTTCCCGTCGCCTTCACCCTCGCCGGCGTCGCCTTGTTCTTCTTCGCCATCGGCTACGGTTTCGACATCGTGCGCCTGAGTGATCTCGGGGCGCTGCCGAACCGCTATTTCGGCACAATGACGAATTACATCCTCGTCGCCGTGCCGCTCTTCGTCTTCATGGGCGTGATGCTGGAGCGCTCGCGCATCGCCGAGAGCCTGCTCGAGACGATGGGTCAGATGTTCGGCTCGCTGCGTGGCGGCCTCGGCATCGCCGTGGTGCTGGTGGGCATGCTGCTCGCCGCCTCCACCGGCATCGTCGGGGCGACGGTGATCACCATGGGGCTGCTCAGCCTGCCGGTGATGATCAATAACGGCTACGACAAGAAGCTCGCCACGGGTGTGATCTGCGCCTCCGGCACACTCGGGCAGATCATCCCGCCCTCGATCGTGCTCGTCCTGCTCGGCGACATTCTCCAGGGCGCGGCTTCACAGGCCCGCAACACCCTGATGGCGCAGGGCCAGTGGGATGTGGTGGTACGCCCCGTCAACGTGCTCGATCTGTTTGCCGGCGCGCTGATGCCGGGGCTGATGCTGGTGGGCATGTACATGGCCTATGTCATGCTGATCGCCGCCATCCGCCCCGCCGCCTGCCCGCCCATCCCCATCAATATCGACAAGCGGGAACTGCGCCGTAAGGTGCTCAAGGTTCTGGTGCCGCCCTCGGTGCTGATCCTCGCCGTGCTCGGCTCGATCCTCGTCGGTGCCGCTCCGCCCACCGAAGCCGCCGCCGTGGGTGCCGTGGGCGCCGTGCTGCTGGCCGGTCTCGCCATCACCAGCAAGCACAGTTCGCCCTGGCCGATCTATGCCGCAGGCTTCGCGGTGATCTTCATCGTGATTGCGCGGCTGTTCTTCAATCTCAACTTCCAGCGCTCGGTGGTGGCTTTCACCACCTGGCTCACCGTGGCCGCCGTCACCGTCGCCGTAGCGATCCTGGTCTACGGCATCGCGGTGGCCTTCTGGCGCACATACCGGTCGGGCATCCTCGTCGAGGTGATGCGCTCCTCGATGCAGATCACGGTGATGGTCTTCGTCATCCTGCTCGGCGCCTCGGTCTTCGCGCTGGTCTTCCGCTCGCTGGGCGGCGAGGAGATCGTGACCGAAGTGCTGAACAACCTGCCGGGCGGGACCGTCGGTGCGGTGCTGGCCGTGATGGCGCTGATGTTCTTCCTCGGCTTCTTCCTCGATTACATCGAGATCATCTTCGTGGTCGTGCCGATCGTGGCGCCGATCCTTCTGATGATGGGGGTCGATCCGGTCTGGCTCGGGGTGATGATGTCGATCAACCTGCAGATGAGCTTCCTGACGCCACCCTTCGGCTTCGCGTTGTTCTATCTGCGCGGCGTGGCGCCGGCGAGTGTCAGCACGATGGACATCTACAAGGGCATCATCCCCTTCGTATTCATCCAGCTGCTGGCACTGGCACTGATCTGGTACTTCCCGCAGATCGCCCTGTGGCTGCCCGATCTCGTCGGATAGCGCGACAGCTGGCGCCGGGGATCCCTCGGTCGCACAGGCATCAACGGCGGCGCGGCGCATTGGCCTGCGCCGCCGTTTTTCTTTTGATGGAAGGCTGTGCGTGTTTTCAGGTGCTGCGGCGCAAGACGGCGATGAAGAAACCGTCCGTGCCGGTGCGCAACGGCGTCAGCTGCCGCCCGAAACCGGTCTTGCGGCTCACATCTGCCAGCCCTTCGAGCCCCGCCTGCGCGAGCCATTCCACCTCGGGCACCGCCGCGAAACCCGGATCGCGCGCGAGCAGCCCGGCCACCGCCTCGTCGTTTTCCGCCGGCAGGATCGAGCAGGTCACATAGACGAGCCGCCCGCCGGGCCTGACCAGCGCGGCGGCGCGATCGAGCACCCGCTCCTGCTCGCCGACGCGCCCCGAGAGGCTGCCGGGCCGCAGCCGCCATTTCGCATCCGGGTTGCGCCGCCAGGTACCCGTCCCCGTACAGGGCGCGTCGACCAGCACGCAATCGGCGCTACCG
>PXAW01000335.1 GCA_003567055.1 Hyphomicrobiales bacterium | reverse complement strand
GCCAGCAGCAGCGTGTCGCGATCGCGCGCTCCCTGTGCATGCGCCCGCGCCTGATGCTGTTCGACGAGCCGACTTCGGCGCTCGATCCGGAAATGGTCAAGGAAGTGCTCGACACCATGGTCGAGCTCGCCGAGGAGGGCATGACCATGCTCTGCGTGACCCATGAAATGGGCTTTGCCCGTCAGGTCGCGGACAAGGTGATCTTCATGGATTACGGCGAAATCGTCGAGGAGAACCCGCCTTCCGTCTTCTTCTCCAATCCGCAGCACGAGCGCACGAAACTGTTCCTGAAGCAGATCATCACCTGACGCGCACAGCGCTCGCGACGCTGTGAAAAATGCGCATGCGCACCCTTGCAATTTTCATCCGCGTGTCGGATATGGGGGGCGCTGGGCATGGAGCGATTCCGGTCGAGCGTGAGAGGCCTCGTGGCGGAGTGGTTACGCAGAGGACTGCAAATCCTTGCACCCCGGTTCGATTCCGGGCGAGGCCTCCAATCTCCCAGATTGTGATCCAGCATCGTTCGCCCAGCCCTCTGCGGCTGCATCGGCGACGTGCGGGCGTCTGATAGGCTATTGAAGGTGCTGCGTCAGTGGCGCGGTGTAGCCCGGCTGTTCGAGCGGGATACCCATCTTGCGCGCGGCACCGGGCTCGCATCGCCCTGCAATGGAAGCCGTTTCCCCGAGCGCCATGTAATCGGAGAAACCGCGCACGAAGACGTCGATCGCATCGGCCTCATCCTCGGCGACAGCGACGTAGAGACCGGGCCGGGTCTTCTCGCCCGATTCTGATTTCAAGATGAGATAGCAGTTTGCCATAGCAACACGCTCCTAGCCCGCTGCGGATCTGAAAGCGCATTCATCATGCGTCAAGACGTTCGCAATTATAAGCTAAAAAGAAAACCGATTAAAGCTCAATATACTCATGGCAACATGAGAATGTATTTCAGCACTAATTGCAGCACCGAAAATCTCAGCCTGAAATAGCAAGTTGCTGCATGATCAACTGCAATCACCCCGCCTGCGTCCGCATGAAATCGATCACATCACCGGCATTCCGGTCCGGCGGGAAGACCGGGTAGAACACCTTCTCGATGCGGTCGTCATGCAGGATCAGCGTCAGGCGGCGGATCAGCACCTTGTCATCGACGCGCAGGGTCGGCAGCGACAGCGCTTGCGTGAGGGCGAGATCGGCATCCGAGAGCAGCGGAAACGGCAGATGCAGGCGCTCTGCGGCTTCACGCTGATACGCCGTCATCTGCGTCGAGACGCCGTAGAGCGCGCGGACGCCGCAATCGGCGAGGTCGCGGGAGAGATCGCGGAAGGCGCAGGATTGCGGCGTGCAGCCGCGCGCGCCTGGAATCTGGTCCCATCCGTCCGGCAGGGGCTGATCCGGCCGCCCGGTCATCGGATAGAAGAAGACGACGCTCCAGCCGCGCAGCCGCCCGAGCGCAACGTCGCTGCCATCCGTCGCCGGAAGCGTGACATCGGGCATGCGCGCCCCGGCCAGATGCGCCGCCGCGCCGTCATCCTCGGGGGCGGGGATGGCGGACCAGTCGACCGTCTGGAGATTCGATTGGTTCATGGTGCTGCTCCCGACAAGACCGCGCGCAGCATTCTGACCGAACAAAAGCTCATTGCGCAATCGTACGCGCCCAAAACCCCTGCTTGCGGCCATGCTCTCGCTTCAGGCGGGCCAGATAGGCCTGATGGCTCTCGAGCCCTTCGAAATCCGCGATCCGTTCGGCCAGCTCGGCGCAGGTCGCCAGATGCCGGGCCGCGTGGCGGTAGCGTGTCGCGCGCGCCCGCATCAGCGTGAAATCGACCATCGCGCGCAAGGCAATGGTCGCCGCGAGGGGATGGCGCTCGGCCAGAGCTTCCGCCGCCGGGGTCAGGAGGTCGTAGCGATCACCATCGATTTCGTCGCGGCGCGCGCGGATCAGCGCCGCTGCGCGATCGAGGGCCGGCCATTCGAGCAGGAAGCGCAGCGCGCTGAAGGCGTCGCGATGGGTTGCGGCGAAGGCAACTGCGCGTTCTTCGGCTTCGATATCATCGAAATCGGGCAGCTTCTTCAGATAGGCGCGCAAGTACGCCACCGAGAGCTCAGCCTCGAAAATCCGCCAGCGCAGCGCCTGCGCCTCGTCATGACGGCCAAGCGCTTCGAGCACGGCAAGGCGCATCTGCTTCCACGCCTCCGGAGCGGCGCGAACATCCTTGATCTGCGTGTCCTCGATTGAGGCAAGTGCGTCGTGCGCGCGACCGGCCTCCAGCAGACGCGATGCGATCTCGGCGGCGATCTGCGGGATGGTGCGTTCCCGCGCGTCGTATTGCGCGATGAAGGCATCGACATCCCCCCGCGCATCCGCGATGTCCCGCAGCGCCCGGCGCGCGATCTCGTCTCGCCTGGCGTGTTCGCGGGTCGCGCCGCGCTGAGGCTCTTCACCAGCAAGTTCCTCGACACGCCGCGCGAGCCGGGCGAGCCCGTCATCGCCGAGGACGGGAGCCAGAATTGCGATCAGCCCGTCATACTGGCCGAAGGCGTTGTTCTGAAGGGCTGCGAACACGCTGTCTGCGAGAGCTTGCGGATCCGCCTCGGTCTTCATCGCGATATCGCCCAGATCGCGCAATGCGGCATGAAACACCGCGATGACGGTTCCGCCGCTGTCGTCACAGCGCTCAAAAACGGGCGCGGCGATGGCGAGAAAGCGCCATGCCAGTTCGAGCGCCTGATCGGGATCGGATGGTGCGATCTGCTCGATTATGGCGCGGCGCTGCGTCTCCAGATCCTCGACGAGCTTCTTGCGCCTGCGCCAGGTGATGCGGGCCCTGCCTCCGGCAATGCTGGTGAGGCGTTTGGCGACTTCGCGCGAGACGTCCTCGGAGCCCTGCGCCTCCGCAAGCGCGAGGCGCAGCCGGGTCTTGGCCGCCGTATTGCCCTTGCTGGTCTCGATCAGCAAGGCCGCGAGACGCTCCGCGCCGAGCGCTGCCAGGTTCTTCACATTGAGGGTGGTGCTGGATGCCATCACATTGCCCGTTCCGTTCGAGATCTATACGCGGCCTGTCGATTCGAAAACACCCTCGCCGCTGGCATCGCGCGCCGCGATCCCGTAAACCCTCGGCAAGGAGAAGGCGGCGGCGATGGAGTGGAGCGACGAGGCTATCGTTCTGGGTGTGCGCCGGCATGGCGAATCGGGGGTGCTCCTCGAATTGCTGACGCGCGACCACGGGCGGCATTTCGGCTTCCTGCCGGGCGGGCGCTCGCGCAAGACGCTGCCGCTGATCCAGCCGGGGAACAGCCTCGCGGTGACCTGGCGCGCGCGGCTCGACCAGCATCTGGGCACCCTCTCCGTGGAGGCGACCCGGCTGCGTGCGCCGGGCTTCATCAACGCCCCGCACGCGCTCTACGGCTTCGCCGCGCTGGCCGCCTCCCTGCGCTTCCTGCCCGAGCGCGATCCGCATCCGGCACTTTTCGATGCGGTGATCCATCTCAGCGAGGCGCTGCCCGATGCCGAGAGCGTGGGGCCGCTCTTCGTGGAATTCGAATTGCGGCTTCTGGCCGAGCTCGGCTTCGGCCTCGATCTCGACAGCTGCGCCGCGACGGGCACGCAGGAGAACCTCGTCTATGTCTCGCCGCGCACCGGGCGGGCGGTGAGTGCACAGGCGGGGGAGCCATATCGTGAAAAACTCTTAACGCTGCCCGGATTTCTTGTGTATGACGGGCTTGCAAACCGCGTTTCGCCGCAGGCGCTGGCTGAAGCCTTCGCGCTGACCGGCTACTTTCTCCAGCGCTGGATCTACGAACCGCAGGACCGGGCGCCCCCGCCCGAGCGTGCGCGTTTCGTCGAAAGCCTGACCCGCGAGGAGGATCCCGCCTGAGGGGTCGCGAACGGAGAGATCGATGGGCAAGCCCGTGAATCCGCCATCTGACGGCGAAATCGAGAGCGTCGCACTCAAGAGCGCGCTCGAGGAGCGCTATCTCGCCTATGCGCTCTCGACGATCATGCATCGCGCGCTGCCCGATGCCCGCGACGGGCTCAAGCCCGTGCATCGGCGCATTCTCTACGGCATGCAGCTGCTGCGGCTGGCGCCCAATTCCGCCTTCAAGAAATCAGCCAAGGTCGTCGGCGACGTGATGGGTTCCTTCCATCCCCATGGCGACCAGGCCATCTACGATGCGCTGGTGCGGCTCGCCCAGGATTTCGCCTCGCGCTATCCCCTCGTCGACGGACAGGGCAATTTCGGCAATATCGACGGCGACGGCGCCGCCGCCTATCGCTACACGGAAGCGCGGCTGACGGCGGTGGCGGGGCTGCTGCTCGAAGGCATCGACGAGGATGCGGTCGATTTCCGCGCCAATTACGACGGCTCGACCGATGAGCCCTCGGTGCTGCCGGCGGCCTTCCCCAACCTGCTCGCGAATGGTTCGCAGGGCATCGCGGTGGGCATGGCCACCTCGATCCCGCCGCATAATGCCGGCGAATTGTGCGATGCCGCGCTCTATCTGATCGAGCATCCCGATACCAGCTCCGACCAGCTCCTGACCTTCGTCCCCGGCCCCGATTTCCCCACCGGCGGCATCATCGTCGAGCGCAAGGAGATGATCGCCGAGGCCTATCGCACCGGGCGCGGCGGTTTTCGCGTGCGCGCGCGCTGGCACAAGGAAGATGGCGGGCGCGGCTCCTGGGCGGCAGTCGTCACCGAGATCCCCTACGGCATCCAGAAGGCGCGGCTGATCGAGAAGATCGCCGAGCTCCTGCAGGAGCGCAAATTGCCGCTCGTGGGCGATATCCGCGACGAATCGGCGGAGGATGTGCGCGTCGTCATCGAGCCGCGCGCGCGCAATGTCGATCCCACGCTGATGATGGAATCGCTGTTCAAGCTCTCCGATCTCGAATCGCGCGTTCCGCTCAACATGAACGTGCTGATGGGCGGCACGGTGCCGCGCGTGATCAGCCTCGCCGAGGCCCTGCGCGCCTGGCTCGACCATCGCCGCGATGTGCTGATCCGCCGCTCGCGTCATCGTCTGGGCAAGATCGAGCACCGTCTGGAGATTCTGGGCGGGCTCCTGATCATCTATCTCGATCTCGACCGGGTGATCCAGATCATCCGCGAGGAGGACGAGCCCAAGCAGGAACTGATGCGCGTCTTCGAACTCACCGAGGTTCAGGCCAACGCCATTCTCGATACCCGCCTGCGCTCGCTGCGCAAGCTGGAGGAGATGGAGCTCAAGCGCGAATTCGATGAATTGACGGAAGAAAAGAAGCAGACCGAGGCGCTGCTCGAATCCGAACCGAAACAATGGAAGGTCGTCGCCCACCAGATCCGTGAAGTGCGCAAGGCCTTCGGCGCAGAGACCACGCTCGGCAAACGCCGCACCAGCTTCGCGGATGCGCCCGACACCTCCGATATCGATTTCACCCAGGCCATGGTCGAGCGCGAGCCGATCACCGTGATCGTCTCGCAGAAGGGCTGGATCCGGGCCCTGAAGGGGCATCAGAACGAACTGGGCAATCTGCAATTCAAGGGCGACGACGCGCTTGCCTTCGGCTTCCACGCCCAGACCACCTCGAAAATCCTGACGCTCGCCTCGAACGGGCGCATCTTCACCCTTGATGCGGCCAAGCTGCCCGGCGGGCGCGGCTTCGGCGATCCGATCCGGCTGATGGTCGATCTCGACGAGGATGCCGAGATCGTCACCGCCTTCGTGCACGAGCCGGGGACGAAGGTGCTGCTCCTGGCCTCCGACGGGCGCGGCTTCGTCGCGCCCACGGATCAACTCGTGGCCAATACCCGCAAGGGCAAGCAGGCGCTCAATGTCGACGGCAAGGCGAAGGCCGTGATCTGCACGCCGGCTTCGGGCGATCACATCGCGATCGTCGGCGACAACCGCAAGCTCCTTGCCTTCCCGATCGACCAGGTGCCGGAAATGACGCGCGGCAAGGGCGTGCGGCTGCAACGCTACAAGGATGGCGGCGTGTCCGACGCCAAGGTCTTCACCCTCGCCGACGGGCTCACCTGGCTCGATACTTCCGGGCGCACCTGGACCGTCTCGCCCGATGATCTCGCCGGCGGCTGGCTCGGCAACCGGGCCGAGGCCGGGCGGCTGCCGCCCAAGGGCTTTCCGAAGAACAACCGCTTCGGCTGAAAGCCGGGGCGGCTCTACCGGGCCTGCTGGTAGAGGTCCGCATAGGTCTCGCGCAGGACGTTCTTCTGCACCTTGCCCATGGTGTTGCGCGGCAATTCCGTCAGGATCGCCACATGTTTGGGCTGCTTGAAGCGCGCGAGCTTGTCGGCGAGCGCGCCGGTGATCGCGG
>PXAW01000498.1 GCA_003567055.1 Hyphomicrobiales bacterium | reverse complement strand
CTACCTGCACCATTGCATCGCAAGGCGCGCCAAGCGTTCGGACAAGCGCTTCCTGAAGATGAGCCCGGAATACCGCGCGCTGGTGCGCTACATCTTCCCCGGCGGCGAGCTCGATCATCTGGGCATGTCGATCTCCAACCTCGAACGCGCGGGTTTCGAGATCCACGATGTCGAGGGCTGGCGCGAACATTATCGCCGCACGACTTATCTGTGGTGGGAGCGCCTCGCCGCGCGGCGGGAGGAAGCGGAAAAGCTGGTCGGGCCGGAGAAGGTGCGGATGTGGCTGCTCTATCTGGCCGGCTGCTCCCTCGCCTTCGCCAGGGGCGGCGCCTATATCAACCAGACCCTGACCTCGAAGCGCATCAAGGGCGATCGCGGCAATGCGCCCCTGCCGGTGCCGTTGTCGCGCGCGGATCTCTACCGCTGATCGCTCGACATGGCCGTGCCCGGCAGCGCGTGGCCCGGTCCGGTACGTGCTGCGACGCCATAACGCCGGCCATCCGTGATCGTCGCGATAGCCACGCGCCGCCTTAACGCTTACTCAGGGTCAGAACCCGTTCCCGACCCGTGATGATCCATGCGCAAGATATCCCTTTACGGCTTCGCCCTCCTCGCCGCTCTGGCAGCCGGGCTCGCCATCGTCCTGATCGATACCCGCCCCGCACCGGCGCATCTGAGCCTGGAGGCGCGCAGCGGCGAAGCACTCGCGCATGACGAGGATACGCTCGTCGTCGATATCAGGCGCCCCGAGGAATGGGTCCAGACCGGCGTCGTCGAGGGCGCCGTGCTGGTCACCTACACCGATGCCGAGAGCTTCGTCGCGCGCATCGAGCCTCTGCTCGCACCCGGCCAGACGCTGGCTCTGATCTGCCGCTCGGGCAACCGCACCTCCCGCGCCGCGCGCGAAATCGCGCAACGGATCGACAATCCCGTGGTGGATATCGCCGGCGGCATGCTGCGCGTCGTGGCGGAGGGCTATTCCCCGCTGCCACCCCGCCGTGAACAGGGCTGCATGATCTGCTGATCGGCGCTCACGCCTGCGTGCGCCCGGCTGCCGCCGCTCGCACGATCCGCGCCACTTCCGCGAGCTGATCGGCCAGCGGCGTCGTGCGGCGCCAGATCATGCCGATGCTGCGCGTCGGCGCAGGCGCATCGAAGCGGGCGACGGAAACCGGCGCGGAGCGGGTCTCGATCCCCACGGCCATCTGCGGGATCAGCGTGACGCCGATGCCCGCGCCGACCATCTGGACGAGCGTCGAGAGCGCCGAGCCCTCCATCAGATCGCGGGGCACGGCGCCCGATCCCGCGCAGAAGGAGAGCGCCTGCTCGCGAAAGCAGTGACCCTCCTCCAGCAGAAGCAGCCGCATCTCGCGCAGGCTCTCGACATTGGGCACGGGTTTGCCCGCCTCCGCCTCCCGGCGCACCAGCACGAATTCCTCCTCGAAGAGTGGCTCCTCGTGCAGCGACGGCTCGGAGACCGGCAGGGCGACGATCGCGGTGTCGAGCCGCCCCTCGATCAGATCTTCCACCAGCTTGTGCGTCACCGCCTCGCGCGGGCGCAGATCGAGGCCGGGAAAGCGCGCACCGAGCCGGGTGATGATCTGCGGCAGGAGATAGGGGGCGATGGTGGGGATCACGCCGATGCGCAGCCGCCCCGTCAGCGGGCTGTAGGAGGCGCGGGCGAGATCGCCGAGCTCGTCGACCGAGCGCAGGATGTCACGGGAGCGCGCGACCAGCGCCTCGCCGAGGCCGGTGAGGCGGATCTGGCGCGCGCCGCGCTCGATCAGCTGCGCGCCGAGCAATTCCTCGAGCTCCTTCATCTGCAGCGAGAGCGCCGGTTGCGATATGGCGCAGGCCTCAGCCGCGCGACCGAAATGCCCGTGGCGTGCCAGCGCCTCGAAATAGCGCAGATGTTTCAGGGTGATCGCACTCATAAGCTCTCCCTATCGTGTCGATAAGAAAATGCAAATTCTTTTTATGATGCAGGCGTGTTAGGAACCCTTCGAAACGAGTCGCAGAGCGGGTCCCCCGCCGGTGCTGCGATCTGCACAATCTTGCCGCGAACCCGTGCCGACTGGTACGGCGTTGGCGCAACCAGCGGAGGAGGAATACAGATGGATGGTATCGACAAGCCGACGAGCGGCAAATGCCCGGTCATGCACGGGGCCCTGACCTCGACCAGCACCACGGTGATGGATTGGTGGCCCAATGCCCTCAATCTCGACATCCTGCACCAGCACGACACGAAGACGAACCCCCTGAAGGGTTTCAACTATCGTGAAGAGGTCAGGAAGCTCGACGTCACGGCCCTGAAGCAGGACCTGCACGCGCTGATGACCGACAGCCAGGAATGGTGGCCGGCCGATTGGGGCCATTACGGTGGTCTGATGATCCGCATGGCCTGGCACGCTGCGGGCTCCTACCGCATCGCCGATGGACGCGGCGGCGGCGGCACCGGCAACCAGCGCTTCGCGCCCCTCAATTCCTGGCCCGACAATGTCAATCTCGACAAGGCGCGCCGCCTGCTCTGGCCGATCAAGAAGAAGTACGGCAACAAGATCTCCTGGGCGGATCTGATGATCCTCGCCGGTAATGTCGCCTATGAATCGATGGGCCTGAAGACCTACGGCTTCGCCTTCGGGCGCGAGGATATCTGGCACCCCGAGAAGGACATCTACTGGGGCTCGGAGAAGGAATGGCTCGGCGCCGCCCGCTACAAGGGCGAGGGCGAGGACCGCGCCAGCCTCGAGAACCCGCTGGCCGCCGTGCAGATGGGCCTGATCTACGTCAATCCGGAAGGCGTGGGCGGCAATCCCGATCCGCTGCGCACGGCCAAGGACGTGCGCGAGACCTTCGCGCGCATGGCGATGAACGACGAGGAGACCGTGGCGCTGACCGCCGGCGGCCACACTGTCGGCAAGACCCACGGCAATGGTGATGCCGCCGATCTCGGCCCGGATCCGGAAGCTGCGGACGTGTCCGAACAGGGGCTCGGCTGGAACAACCACAAGAGCCGGGGCATCGGCCGCGACACCGTCACCAGCGGCATCGAAGGCGCCTGGACCACGCATCCCACCAAATGGGATAACGGCTATTTCTACCTGCTGCTCAACTACGAGTGGGAGCTGAAGAAGTCGCCGGCTGGCGCCTGGCAGTGGGAGCCGATCGACATCAAGGAAGAAGACAAGCCGGTCGATGTGGAAGATCCCTCGATCCGTCTCAACCCGATCATGACCGATGCGGACATGGCGATGAAGATGGATCCGGAATATCGCAAGATTTCCGAGCGTTTCTACCAGAACCCGGACCTGCTTTCCGAAGTCTTCGCCCGCGCATGGTTCAAGCTGACC
Source organism: Hyphomicrobiales bacterium (assembly GCA_003567055.1). Taxonomy (GTDB): domain Bacteria; phylum Pseudomonadota; class Alphaproteobacteria; order Rhizobiales; family Beijerinckiaceae; genus Saliniramus. The sequence continues at coordinate 2,966 of PXAW01000498.1, read as the reverse complement.
CACCGCGATATGGGCCCGAAGGACCGCTATATCGGTCCGGAAGTGCCGGCGGAGGATCTGATCTGGCAGGATCCGGTGCCCAAGGGCGCGAAGGATTACGACGTATCGGCAGTGAAGGCGAAGATCGCCGATAGCGGTCTGAGCATTTCGCAGATGGTCGCCACCGCCTGGGACAGCGCCCGCACCTTCCGTGGTTCGGATTTGCGCGGCGGTGCCAATGGTGCACGCATCCGCCTCGCGCCGCAGAAGGACTGGGCCGGCAACGAGCCCGATCGTCTGCAAAAGGTTCTCTCCGTGCTGGAGCCGATCGCAAAGGAAACGGGCGCGAGCCTCGCCGACGTGATCGTGCTCGCGGGCAATGTCGGCATCGAGAAGGCGGCCGGGGCTGCCGGCCATGATGTGACGGTGCCCTTCGCACCGGGCCGTGGTGATGCCACGCAGGATGAGACGGATGCCGATTCCTTCGTCCCGCTGGAGCCCGTCGCGGATGGTTTCCGCAACTGGCTGAAGCAGGATTACGCGGTGAGCCCGGAAGAGCTGCTGCTCGATCGCACCCAGCTGATGGGTCTGACCGCGCAGGAGATGACCTGCCTCGTCGGCGGCATGCGGGCGCTGGGCGCCAATCACGGCGGCACCGCGCATGGCGTCTTCACCGACAAGCCCGGCGCGCTGACGACGGATTTCTTCGTCAACCTCACCGACATGGCCTGGAAATGGGTGCCCAAGGGCGACAATCTCTACGAGATCGTCGACCGCAAGACCGGCGCGACCAAATGGACCGCCACCCGCGTCGATCTGGTCTTCGGCTCCAATTCGGTGCTGCGCGCCTATGCGGAAGTCTATGCCCAGGATGACGGCGAGGAGCGTTTCGTGAACGACTTCATCGCTGCCTGGACCAAGGTGATGAACGCCGACCGCTTCGACATCGCCTGATCGGCAGGCACAAAGCGGCGAACCGAACCCCTTCCGCTACGGCGGGAGGGGTTTTTTCGTTGGTGGCCATCAAGCCACGCCGAAGGCCATGGCCCAGAGGCCGACCATGGCCACGAAAATCCCCAGTGACGCGATTTCGGCGGCGAGTGCACAAACGGAACGGAACATGTCGACCTCCCCAAGTTCGATCTATGTTCTATTATGTTCCGATTTCCGTTTCTAGAAAAGTTCTTGTTTCGTGCAGTGCCGATCATGGTTGATCAAAGCTTTACGCCGCCCCGCCGAAACCGGTTGACCGCATCCGGCGGGATCCGTGCACGGGCCGGCCCGTTCTGCCGCATTGCCTGAAGAGCGCGGACGCATTAATGCGAAGCAGTGCATCAACATTGCAACCCGGCCCGCCCCACCCGGCGGCACCGATCGAGCATCCGATCATGAACGAGGCCCAAGAATCCGCCCGTGGATCTGCCGATGACGCCGCCATCGAAACCGATGCGCTGCAAAAGACCTATGGCACCACCCGCGCCCTCGACGGGGTGAGCCTGCGGGTCGCGCGCGGGGAGGTGTTCGGGCTGCTCGGCCCCAACGGGGCGGGCAAGACGACTTTCGTGCGGCTGCTCTCGACGCTGATCCGGCCCACGGGCGGGCGCGCCTTCGTACTCGGGCACGATATCGTCGCGCAGGCAGCGCAGCTGCGCCGGCGCATCGCGCTCACCGGGCAATTCGCCTCCGTCGACGAGGAACTGACCGGGCGCGAGAACCTGCTGCTGCTCGCCCGGCTTCTCGGGCTCACCGGAAGCGAGGCGCGCGGGCGCTGCGACGAATTGCTCGAAGCCTTCGACATCGCCGCTGCCGCGCGCCGTCCCGTCAGCGGTTATTCGGGTGGCATGCGCCGGCGGCTCGACATCGCAGCCTCGATGATCACCCGTCCGGACCTGCTCTTCCTCGACGAGCCCACCACGGGCCTCGATCCGCGTGCGCGGGCCGATGTCTGGGCGATCACGCGCCAGCTGGCGCGCAGCGGCACCACCATTCTGCTCACCACCCAGTATCTCGAGGAGGCCGACCAGCTGGCCGACCGGATCGCGGTGATCGATCATGGACGCGTCATCGCACAGGGCACGGCGGCCCAGCTCAAGGCGCGCGTGGGAAGCGGGGTCCTGCGCCTGACGCTGCATGATCCGGCCGGGGCCGCCCGCGCCGGCGCGGTCGCCCGGAGCCTCGACCTCGCCGCGCATCGCGCGGATGATCCGCGCATGCTCGCCATTCCCCTGCCCGATGCCGATGCGGCGCTGCCGCTGCTCGCAGCTCTGGCCGAACAGAACATCGCGCTCGTCGATTTCGCCTATGGCCAGCCGACGCTCGATGCGGTCTTCTTCGCGCTCACCGGCCATGGCGCCGGACCGGATCAAGAGGAGACGCAGGCATGAGCGAGCGGCAATCGCGTCTCGACCGGGCGCTCGGTCCGGGCACGCGCAGGCCATCCGGGCCGCGCCCGCTCGCCGACACGCTGGTCTTCGCCTGGCGCGCCATCCTCAAGATCCGCCACAATCCCGAGCAGGCCTTCGACGTGGTGGTCACGCCGGTGATGTTCACCGTGATGTTCACCTATCTGTTCGGCGGCGCGCTGGTGGGTTCGACCGAGGCCTATCTGCAATTCCTGCTCCCGGGCATCCTCGTGCAGACGGTGATGTTCACCTCGATCTATACCGGCTTCACCCTCAACCAGGACATCAAGCGCGGGGTGTTCGACCGTTTTCGCGCCATGCCGATCTGGCGCCCGGCGCCGCTGGCGGGCGCGATTCTGGGCGATGTACTGCGCTATACCGCCTCGGCGCTGCTCGTCTTCGGCGTCGGTTTCCTGATGGGCTACCGGGCCGAGGGCGGGGCGGGCGCCTTCATCGTGGCGCTGGTCCTGCTCAACATCTTCGCGCTCGGGATCGGCTGGATCTTCACCGCCGTGGCGCTGATGGTGCGCACGCCGGGGACGGTGATGACCCTGTCATGGCTGGTGCTGATGCCGGTCACCTTCG
>PXAW01000066.1 GCA_003567055.1 Hyphomicrobiales bacterium | reverse complement strand
TGATCATGCAGCAGGTCTATGCCGATTATCTCGAAGCCTATGGCAAGGCCGGGCTCGAGGCGGCGCGCCACGGCACGCTGCACCGGCTGGCGCGGCTCTACTGGTATACGGTGGAATTCGGTCTCGCGCGCACGCCACAGGGTCTGCGCATCGTGGGGGCGGGCATCGCCTCATCGCCGTCGGAGACGGTGTTCTCGCTCGAGAGCGAATCGCCCAACCGCGTCGGCTTCGATCTCGGTCGCGTCATGCGCACGAACTATCGTATCGACGATTTCCAGGAGACGTATTTTGTCCTCGACAGCCCGGATGCCTGGCCGGCGCTCGATCTCGACCAGTTGATCCCGCTCTGGCGGGAGCTTGATCGCGAGCGCGATCTGGCGCCGGCTGACCTGCTCGGGAGCGACGTGATCCTGCATCGGGGCGACGGCAGCTATCACGCCGCGAAGCGCGATGCGGCGTGACGACGGCGCCTCGTCCCTCTCCCGTTGCGTGGAGGGCGCGCGTGGAGAGGGCGAGGCCCGTTTCAATCGAAGAGATAGGCAATCTTGGTGAGGGCGCTGTCGCCGATGCGCTCATTGGTCTGGGCGACGCGGCGCCCGCCCATCGCTTCATAGAAATGACATCCGCGGGAATTCTCCGCGAGCGACCAGACCAGAATCGGGCCATCGAACCGATCACCGAGATCGTTGCGCACCGCGCGGAACAGGCGGCGCCCGAAACCGAGGCCCTGATATTCCGGCTGCAGATACAGCTCGTCGATCTCGCCTCCGGCCGGGATGGCGGTGTCGCGGCAGCGACCGTAGGAAGCATAGCCGACGATACGCTTGCCGACATCGAGCACCGCGACCGGGCGATTGCGCCGAAGCGCGAGGCGCCACCAGCGCGGCCCGCGCCGCTGCACGAATCGCTCCAGCTGAATGCCGGGGATGATGCCGCGATACGCATCGCGCCATGCAGCGTCGAAGACGCCTGAAATGGCGGGCGCGTCGGTGGGTCTGGCAAGGCGGATGCCGGTGACGAGTTCGCTCATGGCAAAAGAGTAAGCCTGCCAAAGCTTGCGCGAAAGAGGAAACAGCGTGCTTTCTGCGCGTTTTTCTGCCGCGCCGCAAAAACAACCGGCAGCGTTACGTGAAAAAGCCGGGCGCGCACGAGGCGGCCCGGCTTGATCAGGTCATCTCCGCAGGGCTTGTCCCGGCGGCTGGCGCGAGCGCGCCGCAAGCCGTTTCAGGAAGCCTTGTCAGCTCGGCTTGACCGCCTGGGCGAGCATGGTCATTTCCGGAATCATGGTGTCGACCCTCGCATCCTTGAAGCCGTATTTTTCCATGGTCTCGGCGAGCCAGGCATCGTCCACCGAGCGTGCTTCCGGGGTGAAGGCGGTATGCTGGAGCTGCCACAGGGCGGCGAGCTTGGGGCCGGTGCGATCGGCCGAAACCACGAAGTCGTGGATCAGCAGGCGACCGCCGGGCGCGAGGTGATCATAGGCGCGCTTGATCAGGCCCTCATGGGTCTCACCGGGTACGCCCGACAACAGATAGGACATCAGGATGACATCCTGGTTGCGCGGCCAGTCGGCCTTGAGACCGTCGCCTTCGATATAGTGGATCCGATCGCTCAGGCCGGCCTTGTCGACGAATTCGCGCCCAATGGTAGCGACATTGGGGAAATCGACCACGGTGGCATCGAGGCCGGGGAAAGCCTTGCACAGGGTGATCGCGAAAGCGCCGGTGCCGCCGCCGACATCGAGCATCCGCTTCGCACCGCTCAGATCGATCGCACGCGCCAGCTGGCGGGCGGGGCCGAGGGAGCCGGCATGCTGGCTCTCGGAATAGAGCTTGGCTTCCGCCGGATCGGAGAACCAGTCGGCATAGGAGCCGGTGGCGTCGTCGGGCAGCTTGTTGCTCAGGGCATCCTCGACCTGGTCGAGCAGACCATACATCTGCTGGCCCACCTGACGGCACAGATAGTCCCCGAAATCATATTTCGCGCCCTTGACCAGAAAGGCTTCTGCGGCGGGAGAATTGGAGAACTTGCCATCCTCGACCGCGACGAGTCCCAGTCCTGCGAGCGCAGTCAGAAGTGTTTCCGCACGATCAGGATGCAAACCTGAAGCCTTGCCGATCTCGGTTGCGGTTTGAGGACCCTTGTCCAGGTGGGTGAACAGGTCGAAATGCAGTGCCGAAAACAGGGCCTTCGACGCCATGAAGCCAAACGCGATTTCCGAAATCTCATCGGCGCGGGTGCGCAGCATCCCACATCTCCTCGAATTGTTGTTGATACGGTATTTTAGACCTTCGCGTCGCAAAATGCCAGCAAGCATTTCTTTGCGCGCCACAACCGCCGTCCCGGTTGTGTCTGTGCTGCAATCACAACGTGGTTCCCAGGGCGTCACACGATGCAGGGGAGGGGATTTTCAAGGCTCAGCAAGCGTTGCGGGCAATTGGGCCCGAACACGCGAAAGCGGTCGAATGATGCGCAGAGGCAAGTCCGACAGGGCGCGCGTCCACGCTCTGCCCTTCGTCGGCAAAGGCCGTCAATCAGCGTAAAGAATCGGCAGATGAAATGCAAAAGGCGGCAAATGCCGCCTTTTTGAGCAAGCCCATGATCAGGGCAGGAGAGCCGTCAGGCTGATAGTCGGGGTGGATAACGTCGCCAGTGCGATGATGGCTGCCGCTCCGATGGCCCCGAAAACAACAGACACACCAAGCATCGGCATGAGGTCCCTGTTGGCGATCTTGAACACGTTCATGGATTTTGCCTCCCGTATTCGCATCCCGATAACTCCGGCGATGCAAGATCGGTTCCATTATTCGTTAACAAAAATTTTTGCGTCGCAACATCCGCATGAATGCGCAGGGCTGCAACGTCCTGTCAAGGATTTGCATGGGTTTGCGACCTGTGCGCCGGTCTCCCGGCGCACATTGATGGCGCATTGCAGCGCGGCTCTCAGTGCAGCGCAGCGCCGTCGCCGGGCTTGTCGGCCGGATTGTCCGGGCCGGGCGGCAGCGCGCCCGTCGCCGCCGCGATCCCGCCGATCATCAGCCCCAGCGGACCGACGCTGACAGGCACCGTCTCGCCATCCTTGATGGCGCCGGCGAGGATCGCCTCGGCCAGCGGATCCTGCACCGATTTCTGGATGACACGCTTGAGCGGGCGCGCGCCATAGGCGGCGTCGTAGCCCTTCTGGCCGAGCCAGTCGCGCGCTTCCTCGGTGAGTTCGAGCCTGATCTTGCGCTCGTCGAGGAGCTTTTGCAGGCGCCGCAGCTGGATCTCGACGATGGCGCCCATCTGCTCGCGCTGGAGGCGATGAAACAGGATGATCTCGTCGACGCGGTTGAGGAATTCGGGGCGGAAATGGCCGCGCACCACACCCATCACCTCCTCGCGCACCGCATCCGTATCCTCGCCCTCGCTCTGGGCCACGAGATATTCCGAGCCGAGATTCGAGGTCATCACGATCAGCGTGTTGCGGAAATCCACCGTGCGGCCCTGGCCGTCGGTGAGGCGCCCGTCATCGAGCACCTGGAGCAGCACGTTGAACACGTCGGGATGCGCCTTCTCGATCTCGTCGAAGAGCACCACCTGGTAGGGCCGCCGGCGCACCGCTTCCGTCAGCGCCCCGCCCTCGTCGTAACCGACATAGCCGGGAGGCGCGCCGATCAGGCGGGCGACGGAGTGCTTTTCCATGTATTCCGACATGTCGATGCGCACCAGCGCGCTCTCGTCGTCAAACAGGAACGACGCCAGCGCCTTGGTCAGCTCGGTCTTGCCGACGCCGGTGGGGCCGAGGAACATGAACGAGCCGATCGGCCGGTTGGGATCCTGCAATCCGGCCCGGGCACGACGTACGGCGGTCGAGACCGCGCGCACCGCCTCGCGCTGGCCGACGACCCGCTTGGCGAGTTGCGTCTCCATGGCGAGCAGCTTCTCGCGCTCGCCTTCGAGCATGCGATCCACCGGCACACCGGTCCAGCGTGAGACCACGCCGGCAATGTGATCGGGCGTCACCGCCTCTTCCATCAGCGCCCCGTCGGCGGGGGCAGCGTCTTCCGCCGCCTCGGTCTCGGCGAGCTGCTTCTCGAGATCGGGAATGATGCCGTAGGCGAGCTCGCCGGCGCGCTGATACTGGCCCTCGCGCTGGACCTGGGCGAGCTCGGTGCGGGCCTCGTCGAGGCGGCGCTTGAGCTCGGCCGCGGCGCCGAGCTTGCTCTTCTCGGCGTTCCAGCGCGCGGTGATCTGTGCGGATTGCTCCTCGAGATCGGCGAGTTCCTTCTCGAGCCGGGCGAGGCGATCCCTGGAGGCGGTATCCGCCTCCTTCTTCAGCGCTTCGCCCTCGATCTTGAGGCGGATGATCTCGCGATCGATGGAATCGAGTTCCTCGGGCTTCGAATCGACCTGCATGCGCAGCCGCGCGCCGGCCTCGTCGACGAGGTCGATCGCCTTGTCGGGCAGGAAGCGGTCGGTGATGTAGCGGTTCGACAGGGTGGCCGCCGCGACGAGCGCCGAATCGGCGATGCGCACGCCGTGATGCTGCTCGTATTTCTCCTTCAGCCCGCGCAGGATCGAGACCGTGTCCTCGACGGTGGGCTCGGAGACGAAGACGGGCTGGAAGCGGCGGGCGAGCGCTGCATCCTTCTCCACATGCTTGCGATACTCGTCGAGCGTGGTGGCGCCGACGCAATGCAGCTCACCGCGTGCGAGGGCAGGCTTGAGCAGGTTGGAGGCGTCCATCGCGCCGTCGCCCTTGCCGGCGCCGATCAGGGTGTGCATCTCGTCGATGAAGAGCACGATCTCGCCCTCCGCCGCAGTCACCTCCTGCAGGACGGCCTTGAGCCGCTCCTCGAATTCGCCGCGATATTTCGCGCCCGCGATCAGCGAGCCCATATCGAGGGCGAGCAGGCGCTTGTCGCGCAGGCTCTCGGGCACGTCGCCATTGACGATGCGCAGGGCGAGCCCCTCGACGATGGCGGTCTTGCCGACGCCGGGTTCGCCGATCAGGACGGGATTGTTCTTGGTGCGGCGCGAGAGCACCTGGATGGCGCGGCGGATCTCCTCGTCGCGCCCGATCACCGGATCGAGCTTGCCTTCGCGCGCTGCCTGGGTGAGATCGCGGGCATATTTCTTCAAGGCCTCATAGGCGTTCTCCGCCGAGGCATTGTCGGCGGTACGGCCCTGGCGCAGGGCGTTGATCGCCGCGTTGAGGTTCTGCGCGCTGACCCCCGCCTTGGCGAGCGCCTTGCCGGCCTCGGTATCCTTCTCGATGGCGAGTGCGAGCAGCAGCCGCTCCACGGTGACGAAGGAATCGCCGGCCTTGTCGGCGGCCTTCTCGGCTGCGTCGAAGACGCGCGCCGTGCCGGGCTGGAGGTAGAGCTGGCCGCTGCCACCTTCGACCTTGGGGAGCTTGGCGAGCGCCTGGTCGGTGAGCTGGAGCGCGGTTTTCGCATCACCGCCGGCACGGGCGATCAGGCCTGCGGCCATGCCCTCGGAATCGTCGAGCAGGGCCTTGAGCACATGCTCGTGCGCGAATTGCTGGTGCCCCTCACGCAGGGCGATGGTCTGCGCCGCCTGGAGGAAGCCACGGGCGCGTTCGGTGTATTTTTCGATATTCATCATCTCGTCCTTTCAAGCCACCCATCGACGCCCCGGGCGGGCACGCCTGTCGATGCTCGTCTGTCGCGCCGGCCCTTCACGGAAGCGACCGGCATCCCTGATCTAGGTGTTGCTGATGCGCCACACAAGACCCGGCGCCATCATGGAACGCGCGCGCGACCGGCGCGTTGATCAAACGCATTGAAGATCATCGAAAGGAGGCGCGCATGGCCGAGAAATCCGATAGCGGAAAAAAGGACGATGCCACTTCGCAAGCGCCCGATAAAGACCGCAAGGGCAAGCAGCCCGGCACGGACAATTCCCCGGGGCAGGGTGGCTTTCACCATGCCGATACCCGCATGGGTCATGAGCATTCGAAGTCGCTCGGCGATGCCGAACGGTTGCTGACCGGCACGGAAAAGCCCTCGAAAAGCGCCGATATGGACGAAACCGACAAGGCGAAGGATTGAGGCCCGTCCCGGGACGGGATCGCCCTCGCGCGAAACGCCAATTGCGGAGATGACGACATGAGCGACAAATCCGGGAAGACCGAGTTGCAGAAGAACATGGAAAAGGCGCTGGACATGAAGCGCGGATCCGAGAGTGCGACACAGATCCCCGAAGATCAGACGGCGGGCAAGGGCATGCAGTCCAACCCCAACGAGAAGATCGCGCCATCGGGCGCCCTCAATGCCGAGGGTCACAAGCCGGTCCTGAGCCGCTCGCGCGGTGTGCGCGTCAGCGACAAGGGTTGA
>PXAW01000219.1 GCA_003567055.1 Hyphomicrobiales bacterium | reverse complement strand
TGGCATCGTCAGCAATGATGAATGACTTTTTCCGTTTTTGAAAAGATCACCGCAGATCCGCGGTTCAGCCCGGGCTTGCCGCACCGGCCCGGCGCAGGCTCTCGTATTCATCGAGCCAATCGCGGACGAGACGCCGCTCCTCGAGTGTCATATGGGTGATGTTGTTCGGCGGCATGGCGCGGGTCTCGACAGTCTGGGAACGGATCTGCCGCGCGAAACGCAACAAATCCGCCTCGGTCTCCATGACGACACCTTTCGGCGCCGACGCGATGCCGGGCCAGAACGGCTCGCTGGCATGGCACATGACGCAGCGCCCCTGGAGCGTCAGCGTGGCCTCCTCGAAGAGCGGCGTGCGCAACTCCGCCGGCGCTGTGCCCGCAGCGAAATCGACATCGTCGAGGCTCGGCTTGCCGGCATGGGACAGCCAGACAGCCAGCGCCATCGCGGCGGCAGCGAGGCCCCAGGTCCAGGTGACCGTGACGCCTGGGGTCTCCTGGCCCGCATGGTGGGTGTTGAAATAATGCCGGATCGCGGCGCCGGCGATGATGACGAGCCCGATGATCGGGATCGCATAGCTGCTCGACCAGGCCAGCGGATAGTGGTTCGAGAGCATCAGGAAGATCACCGGCAGGGTGAGATAGTTGTTGTGCACCGAGCGCTGCTTGGCCTGTTTGCCGAGCGCCGGATCGGGCGTCCGCCCGGCGATCAGGTCCGCCACGACGATCTTCTGGTTGGGGATGATCACCCGGAAGACCGAGCCCGACATCCAGGTCGCGATCAGCGCGCCCGTATGCAGATAGGCCGCGCGCGGCGAGAAGACCTGGAAGAAGAACCATGCGGCCAGCAGGATGAAGGCGAATAGCGCGACGCCGAGCAGCATGTCGTTTCGCCCCAAAGGCGACTTGCACAGCCCGTCATAGATGAACCAGCCGGCAATCAGCGCGCCGATGCCGATCGCTCCGGCCTGCCAGGGTGCGAGCGCCATCACGCTCGGATCGATGGTGTAGAGCTCGGCCTGGAGATAGTAGATCCAGATCAGGAGGAAGAAGCCCGAGATCCAGGTCGCGTAGCTTTCCCATTTGAACCAGGTCAGCTCCTTCGGCATATGCGAGGGCGCGACCAGGTATTTCTGCATGTGGTAGAAGCCGCCCCCATGAACCTGCCACGCCTCGCCGCCGACGCCCTCGGGCAGGCCCTCGCGCTTCTTCAGGCTGAGATCCAGCATGATGAAGTAGAAGGACGAGCCGATCCAGGCAATGGCGGTGATCACGTGCAGCCAGCGCAGCAGCTGGCCGGTCCATTCGGTGAGGGCGGCATCGAGCATCAACGGGCGTTCCCTTCAGGCATTCCCATCAGGCATTCCCCTGCGGAATCAGGCGGCGGCGAGCGGGTAATCCGACCCCGCCATGTGAGCCCAGCCGCAGCCTGCTTTCAAGCGGCAAGTTGCGCCAGCTGCCGCCCGCCTGTGCAACACCTGACGCAATGATACCCTGCGAACGCCCGTTCGCGCGGCTTCACATCAGGACGTCGACCCGCACGGGCGCGACGCCGGTGCTCACCATGCCCACCGCCGCAGCCGCACCCCGCGACAGATCGATGATCCGGTTGCCGATGAAGGGTCCGCGATCGTTGATGCGCACGACGACCGAGCGGCCGTTGCGCTCGTTGGTGACGCGCACCCGGGTGCCGAAGGGAAGCGAGCGATGCGCCGCCGTCAGTTCGTTCATGTCGAAGCGCTCGCCATTCGCGGTCGTGCGCCCGTGGAACTTGCCGCCATACCAGGAAGCGGGGCCGGAGAGGGTCTTGGCCACGCGAATATTCTCGGAGGCTGTCGCCTGCGGCATTCCGGAGCCGGATTGTCCGGGTGTGAAGGAGATGGGGGAGGCGGCCAGGACGAGGCCGAGGGTCGCGATCGCACTGAGCGTGCGCAGCGGGGATTTCACAAATGCCATTTCGGATCGTTCCGTTCACGTTGATCGGTGGTGCGCTCGTCGGCGCGCCAGCCGTCTCACGGCCCGATGTGGCGAGAACGTGCAAGGGACGGGGCAGGGCAGGGGCGATTTACGGGCGCCCCTGCCTGAAAGTCCGGTCAGCCGTAGCGACCGTGGCGCTGCAAAACCTCGATCTTGTAGCCGTCCGGATCCTCGACGAAGAAGAATTTCGCCATCAGCGCGCCGTCGCGGTGAAACTCCTTGATCGGCTTCGGAGACAGCCTTTCGCGCTCGAAACGGGCATGTTCCGCCTCGATATCCTCGACCGCGAAGGCGATATGGCCGTATCCGTCGCCGAGATCGTACGGTTCGGTGCGATCATGATTGATCGTCAGTTCCAGCTCGAAGCCGCTCGAGGCGTTGCGCAGATAGACCAGCGTGAAGCCCTCGAAGGGGAAGCGATCCGCGATTTCGAGGCCGAAAGCGCGGCTATAGAAATCCACCGACCGTGTCTCATCGAGCACACGGATCATGCTGTGGATCGGCTTGGGAACTGTGATGGCGGCAGACATGCGTCCTCCGTTGCGGGTTGCTCTCCTGATCATCGGTCATCGGCTCTGGCCGACATGTCGCACTCCGACGCTCTGCGCGATCGGATGCGCGGCATGCTGTTGCGGGCCAAGGGCCTTCGCGGACGTCGGGCCTTCGCGGACGTCGGGCGCGCTCGCGGCGAGCCCGCCCTCCTGCGGCGCCGCAGCCCCGGATCCGACTCCGTCAGACCGGATCCCATTCTAACGAATGCGTGAGGCCTGCAACAGACCCATTGCGCTTCGCGAAGACAGTCTGTCAGTTGGGCGCGCGCCTTGCCCCCGGCAATCGCGACACCGTCAGCGATATTGTGCAGCGGAAAACATAATCCAGCGAAAGTGAAAACTCAGCGTGAGCATATCCGAGACCCCCAACATCGCACGACGCGGCTTCCTCGTCGGCGCGAGCGCCTTCGTGCTCGCCGGCTGCGTATCGACACGACAGCCCGCCCCCGCGCCCGTCGTCGCGCGTCCCGCGCCGTTGCAGACGCCCCCCATGTATCATGCGATGCCCGACGAGCGTTTTCCGATCCCTGAAGTCGATGTGTCCCAGGTCGAACAACGGTGGTGGCGCAGGGATGTGGCGTATCAGACCGACGAGAGCCCGGGCGCCGTCATCGTCGATACGCCGAACCGTTATCTCTATCACGTCGGATCGGATGGCAGAGCCACGCGCTATGGCATCGGTGTCGGCCGCGAGGGGTTCCAGTGGGCCGGACGCGGCCATATCGCCTACAAGCGGGAATGGCCGCGTTGGACACCCCCCGATACGATGGTCGCCCGCCAGCCCGAACTCGAACCCTATTCGATCGCCAATGGCGGCATGGATCCAGGATTGGAGAACCCTCTCGGATCGCGCGCGCTCTACATCCATGAGGGCAATCGGGACACGTTGTACCGCATCCACGGCAATACGGATTTTACCAGCATCGGGCGGGCGGTATCGTCCGGCTGCGTGCGCATGCTCAACCAGGATGTCATCCACCTCGCCGAGAATGTCCGCGACGGAAGTGCGATCGTGGTCATCCCGGATCCGGAGATGGATCACCTCAGGGTGGGGTGATGCGGCAAGCCCCGTCAGGCCGGTTTCGCAAAGACCATCTGGCGCACATCGACATTCCCGGTGACGAAGCCGACCTCGCAATAGGTGAGATAGTAGTTCCACAGCCGACGGAAGCGCTCGTCGAAACCCAGCGGCGAGATTTCGCTCCAGGCCGCCTCGAAGCGCGCGCGCCAGAGTGCGAGGGTGCGCGCGTAATCGGACGCAAAACCGGCATCGGAGACGATCGGCAGGCCGGAGCCCTGCGACAATTTCTGCATGATCGAAGGCGAGGGCAGCATGCCGCCGGGGAAGACATAGGTGCGGATGAAGTCGATTTCCTTGCGGTACGCTTCGAACGCCTCGTCGCGGATGGTGATCAGCTGCAGCCCGGCCCGCCCGCCGGGGAGGAGGCAGGCGCGCATCTTGTCGAAAAAGCCCTGCCAGTATTGTTCGCCGACGGCCTCGAACATCTCGATCGAGATGATGCGGTCGTAGCGCGCGGTTTCATCGCGATAATCGCGCATCGCGATGGTGACGCGCTCCGACAGGCCCGCCTGCGCGATGCGCTGCGTGGCATGGTCGAACTGCTCCTGCGAGATGGTGAGGCCGGTGACGCGGCAGCCGATCTCGCGCGCGGCGTATTCCGCAAAGCTGCCCCAGCCGCAGCCGATTTCGAGAACATGGTCGTCGGGGCCGATACCGGTTTCAGTGGCGAGCCGCGCATATTTGCGCCGCTGCGCGCTCTCCAGGTCGTTGTCGCCTGGTGCGAAGATCGCCGAGGAATAGGTCATCGAACGATCGAGCCAGCGCTCATAGAAGCTGTTGCCGAGATCGTAATGCGCATGGATGTTGCGGCGCGAACCCCGGCGGCTGTTGCGGTTCAGGAAATGCCGGATGCGCTGCCACACGCGCAGCCCGGGACGACCCGGCGTGAGCTGCCCGCCGGCCATGTGATTGGCCAGGAACAGCATCAGGAGCGCCCGCAGATCCGGGCTATCCCATTCCTTCTGGAGATATCCTTCCGCGAAACCGACATCACCGGCGATCAGGAAGCGCCGCAGGCAGGTGGCATCATGGATGACGAGGCTCGCGCGCGGACCCGGCTCGGCCCCGGCGAAACGCAGGCGCCTGCCGTCGGGGAGGGTGAGGTCGAGCGTGCCGACGGGCAGTTTTGCGGCAATCGACAGAGTCTTTCGCAATAGAAACGGCAACCCGCGCAGAATCTCGCCGAGACGGTCGGAAGTCACCGTCATGAATTCATCACCGGTATCATGCTCGTCTGCAGCGTGTTGCATGGCGCGCCTCCCTGCGCTGCTTCTCCCGGATGGTGTCCGGGGCGTTGGTAGACCGGTATTCCTATAAGCCATGGCCTAAAGGTATCGATCCCGTCTGCGAGGATTACCCCGCACATCATTTGTGGCAAGCGGAAAAACGGGCGGAGCCGATTCGTGTCATGCTCACCGGCGTTTGATCGCCTCGAAAGCCTCGAGCGCGCGCTTGCGACCGTCTTCGTGCGCCACGATCGGTTTGGGGTAGTTTTCCCCCAGGACCACGCCGGCCGCTTTCAGCGCATCGGGCTTCGCCTCCCATGGGCGATGAATGACACGGTTCGGCAGTCCGGCGATTTCCGGCACCCAGCGGCGCACGTAATCGCCTTCCGGATCGAATTTCTCGCCCTGCGTCATCGGATTGAAGATCCTGTAATAGGGCTGCGCATCGGCGCCGGAGCCGGCGACCCATTGCCATCCCGCAGGATTATTGGCCGGATCGGCATCGACGAGCGTGTCCCAGAACCAGGCTTCGCCCGCTTTCCAGTGGATCAGCAGATGCTTGGTGAGGAAGGATGCCACGATCATCCGGACGCGGTTATGCATGAAGCCCTGATGCCACAATTGCCGCATCCCGGCATCGACAACGGGAAAACCGGTGCGACCCTGCTGCCAGGCGTGCAGCGCGGCATCATCTTCGCGCCAGGGCATGGCATCGAACTGGTCGTTCATGTTGCGCGTATGCAGCGGGCCATGGCTGAAGAGCAGCTGGTAGCTGAAATCACGCCAGCCGATCTCAGCGCGAAACGTATTGTAATCCGTCGCATCGCCTTTGCCGGATTCGCGCGCCGCCAGAGCGGCATGGATCGCCTGACGCGGCGTGATTTCGCCGAAACGCAGATGCGGCGAGAGCCGCGAGGTCGCGTCGAAATCGGGCCGGTCGCGATGGCGCGCATAGCCGGAAAGGTGATCGGTGACGAAAGTTTTCAGGCGCTCGTGCGCGCCGTCCTCGCCACGCTTTGCCGCATCGCCCCCCCAGGTCTCGCGCAGGCCGCCGGCCCAATCCGGCGCGCGCGGCTCAAGCGCGAGTTCGTCGAGGGTGACGCTCAGATCGTCGAGGGCGCGCGGGAAGGCTGCGCGGGGGAGTTCGCGCGGGGCGGGCAGGGGCTCCGGTGGCGGATCATGCGCCACTGCGGCGCGGTTGAACGGAGTGAAGACCTTGTAATAGCCGCCGCTCTGGTTCAGCACGCTTCCGGGCTCGTAAACCAGGCGCCCCGGAAAGCTCTTCACCTCCAGGCCGTCATCGCGAAGGCGCTGCTTGAGCCGCGCATCGATCTCGCGTTCGGGGCCGTAGCGGCGATTCCAGTAGAGCGCTGCCGCATCCGCCTCCGCGACAACGCGCGGCACCAGCTCCTCCGCCGCGCCCGAGAAGAGATGCAGCCGGTTGCCGCGCTTTTCGAGATTGTCCGACAGGTTTGCGAGCGCTCCGTGCAGCCACCACCGGGCCGCGCCGCCAAGCGGG
>PXAW01000272.1 GCA_003567055.1 Hyphomicrobiales bacterium | reverse complement strand
TGCCGCTCTGGCAGCCCTATGACGATCTGTTGCGTTCCTCCGTGGCGGATCTGAATCATATTTCCGGCAATTCCTTCGCCGGCGCGATCATTGCCGGGCTGTTCCTGCGCCGCTTCGTGGAGCAAGCGCAGAGCTATCTGCATTTCGACATCTACGGCTGGGTGCCCAATGCCAAACCAGGGCGCCCCAAGGGCGGCGAAGCGCAGGCCGCGCGGCTCGTCCATGCGCTGCTCACGGAGCGCTATCCGGCGCGCGCGGGCGGGAGCGGAGCATGAGCGACGCGCGCGATTTCGACCCCCGGCTCACCCCGGCCCGGCCCGATCTCGCCGCTGCCCATCTGCGCGGACGGATTGCCGCCGAGCATTATGCCGATGGCACGCTGATGCGCGTCGTCGCCACCCATACGGCCCTGCGCCGTGAGCCGCGCAGCGATGCCTCCCTCGATACGGAGCTTCTGGCGGGCGAGGCCTTCATCGCCTACGAGACCGACGAGAACGGCTTCGCCTGGGGGCAGAGCGTCGGGGATGGCTATGTCGGCTATGTCGCGCGCGACGACCTCGATCCGCAGGCGCCCGAGCCGACGCATCGCGTCACCGCCCTGCGCAGCCCGCTCTATCCGGGCCCGTCGCTGAAGCTGCCGACACAGCGCTTCCTCTCGCTGAATGCGCGGCTGCATGTCGCGGCGATCGAGGGCGCCTATGCGCGGATCGCTTGCGGCACGCATGGCGGCGGATACGTTCATACGGCCCATATTGCCCCGCTCGATGCGCTGGAGGACGACCCGGTCGCGGTGGCCGAGCGGTTTCTTCACACGCCCTATCTGTGGGGCGGGCGGACTTCGCTCGGGCTCGATTGCTCCGGCCTCGTCCAGCTTTCCCTGGCCGCTGCCGGGATATACGCCCCGCGCGATGCCGACATGCAGGAGGCCGGGCTCGGGCAGGCGCTCGCCATCGACGAAGATCTCGCGCATCTGACGCGCGGCGATCTTGTCTTCTGGAAGGGCCATGTCGGCATCATGTGCGACGGCGCGACCCTGCTCCACGCCAATGGCCATCACATGGCGACCGCGCGCGAGCCGCTCGCGACGGCGCGGGCGCGGATCGCGACCAACAGCTTCGGGCCGATCACCGGCATCCGCCGGCTGAAGCGTTATTCGGCCTGACGGAGTCAGGCCGGCGCTTCAGATTATTATGTGGCGCATCATTTTTTCCGTCAGCCGGTATCCACCTGACGGAATGATACGCTGAAGCCGCGCGCGGCCTGACGGCTCAGTCCCCGACCGGCGCGAAGGCGAGCAGGATGGTCACGGCGACGACGATCGCCCCCATGCCCGCAAGCTCCTGTCGTGTGACGTTCTGCGAGAAGATCCGGCGCGAGACGAATTGCGCCATGATCACCTCGACGAGGGCCAGCGTGCGCACATTCGCGGCACTCGTCAGTGCGAAACCGATGAACCAGCATTGCGAGGCCAGCGCGCCCATGAATCCCGCCTTCGCGGAACTGCGCCAGACCTTCAGGCTCGCGATCAGCGCCGTGCGGTCGGCCAGCAGCAGATAAAGTCCCAGCACCAGGCTCTGGATGGTCAGCCCCACGACCAGCGTCGTCGTGGCGCGCATCAGGAACGATCCCTCCTCGAGGCTGAGCACGGCGCCGCGAAAGCCGATCGCGGAGAGCCCGAACAGGGCGCCGGCGGCCAGCCCGAGCAGGATCGGCTGCAACCCGCCCTCGGTGAGGATCCCAGGGCGCCAGGACATGGCGAGGACGCCGCCGGTACCGATCAGCACCGCGAGCGCGAGGGCGAAGGTGAGCGGATCACCCAGAAAGACGAGGCCGAACACCGCGACCTGCATGGGCTCGGTCTTCACATAGGCGGTGATCACGGAGAAGGAGCGCGCGCGCATCGCGGCCAGCATCAGGGCGGTCGCCCCGATCTGCGTCAGCGCTCCCATCAGGGCAAAGCCCCAGAATCCGGGCCCGGGGGAGGGGACGCGCTCACCGGTGGCGAAGCCGACGAGGACGAGGAAGATGATTGCGAAGGGCAGTCCGAAGAGGAAGCGAACCTGCGTCGCGCCCACGGTGCCGATCGTTTCCGTCAGGCTGCGCTGCATGGCGTTTCGCGCCGTCTGCGCGGCCGCGGCCGCCAGCGTCGCCGGTATCCAGAGCCAGACGAGATCCATGACAGCACTTTCCCCGGTGTACGGCTCCGTCTTAGCCGGGGGCGCGCGCCATTTGAAGCAAACAGGCGAAGACAGTGCGCACATCCCTGCTGCGTTTTCTCGCGAGATGCCGCCCGGCTTGCGGCATTTCGACGTATCACCCCCCATCAGCACGCCATCGGGCACGGCGAAGCCGGCTTCGCCATGCTTTCGCCATGCCGGCGGGTTTTTCGATCATGACGATGCGGCACCCGGGCGCGCCTTCGTGCAAGCCGGTGCAGCCTCTATGCAAGCATGGCGGATACGGCTTACAGTTCAGCGGTCGCGGATGGCACCGGCTGCGGATTCGCGCATTACGGCGGGGTTTTGGGGGTCAGGACAAGATGGCGAGAATTGTGATTCTCCTGATCGCGGTGATCTTCGCCGCGTTTCCGGCCTGGCAGGCAGATGCCGATGAGCGGCCTGAATGGGTCGCCGGCACGCCCGCCCTCGTCGCTGATCTCGACAGCGGGCGGGTGCTGTATTCCCAGAACCCGACGCTGCCCTGGTATCCGGCTTCCCTCACCAAGCTGATGACGGCTTACGTGGCCATGGACGAGGTGCGCAACGGGCGCGTGCGCATGGACGACATGTTCACCGTCTCGGCCCGCGCCGCGGGCGAGCCGCCCTCGAAGATGGGTTTCTCGCCGGGCACGCAGATCCGCCTCGACAATGCGCTGCTGATCATCATGGTGCGCTCGGCCAATGACGTCGCCACCACCATCGCCGAGGGGATTTCCGGGTCGGTCGATGATTTCGTCGCGATCATGAATTTCCACGCGGCGCGACTGGGCATGCACGACACCTATTTCACCAATGCCCACGGCCTGCCCGATGCGCGCAAGCGCACGACCGCGCGCGACATGGCGATCCTGGCCCGCGCGCTCTACCGCGAGTTTCCGGAACAGCGCGCCCTGTTCGGGCTCGATTCGATCCGCTACGGCAGTTCCACCATGCGCAACCATAACGGCCTGATCGGGCGTTATTCGGGAACCACGGGGATGAAGACGGGCTATATCTGCTCGTCCGGCTTCAACGTGGTGGTAACGGCGGAGCGGCGCGGGCGCAGGCTCGTGGCGATCGTGATGGGCGCGCCCTCGGCGGCGGAGCGCACCATCAAATCTGCGGGTCTGCTCGAACACGGTTTCTCGCGGCTCGGCTGGGGCGGCACCACGCTGGAGGCTCTGCCGCGTCAAGGTGGCATCGCCCCGCCGGATCTGCGCCCGGTGACCTGCGGGCGCAACCCGCCTTCCTCCATCACCCTGCCGCAGGCGGGTGGCGAGCGTTTCGCCTTTGCCGGCGGCGCGGCGTCCACGCCGTTATTGCCGCAGGTCGATCTTCCCGATCGCGGCCCCGCCAACCCCGTACGTGTCTGGACCGGGGCGACGCCGCCGGGCGCAAGCGCACCGGTCGCGGCGCCGGTCGCGGCTGCCGGCGCGACGCGAACCGGCGGGCAGGCCGTTCCGCTGCCGCCGCCGCGTCCGTTCTGATCGCGCGGCTTTATTCCACCACGATCTTGTAGCTCTGCCCCGGCGTGATCGTCGCGTTGGCGTCGAGCCCGTTGAGCACCCGGAACACCGAGACGCTCTGGCCGGCCCCGGTCATGCGCCGCGCCATGGACGCGACATCGTCGCGTGACCCGGCGCGGTGGATGCGGATGCGCGGCGGCTGGAAAGCGGCGATGTCGCGCGCGCTCATGGCCCTTATGCTCGACAGGGTTTCCTCAAACAGGCGATCGGCCGAGCCGTCCTGCGGGCGATGGGCGAAGATCAGCCGGTAGATCCGCCCGTCATGGCGCAGGGCCGCGATGCGAAAGTGCCAGTCCCGCCCGCGCGAGCGCGCCGTCGCCGCTTCGAGCCCGTTCACGGTGAGGCGGCGGATATCATCTGCCGTAAGGTCGTCGGTCCAGGTCGAGGCAAGCACCGATTCGAGGCCCTGGCCAGGCTCGGCCTCCACGAGATCGAAGAGAATGCGCCGCGATTCATCGGCGGAGCTGCCGAGCACGGCGCGCGAGGAATTGTCGAGGGCAAAACCCTCCGGCGCGCTGAAGCCGATGCGCAGCCGTCCGTGCACATAGTGCCGCCCGCCGCGCACCAGCCCGTCAGCGGCGCCGTCACCGAAGGTCATGCCGTCGATCGCGGCGAGGTAGACGTCGCGGCCACGGGCATCGCCGGCCCCGGTGCGCTCGGCGAGCTGGCGGGCGAGCACCCGCGCGGCATCGATGCGCTGGCTCGTGGCAGGATGGGTGGCGAACATGTCGTAGGCGCCCTGCTGCACCCGTGCCCCGGACCGTGCCCGTGAGAGCTCTTCCCAGCGCTGCAGCGATTGCAGAAAGCGCGTTGCGCCATACGGATCGTAGCCAGCGCGCGCCAGGGTGGCGATGCCCTCGGCATCCGCCTCGAATTCCTGTTCGCGGGAGAAGCGCGCGATATCCATGCGCGAGGCGGTGCGGACATTCTCCACCGCGCGCTGGTCGCGCAGCACATCGGCGACGACGCGGGCGACGAGATCGGAGCGCATCTGCAATTCGGAACGCGTCGAGGCATGCCGCAGGGTGACATGGGCGATCTCGTGCGCCATCACCGCGGCCACTTCGGAACTGTCATTGGCCAGTGCGATGAGCCCGCGTGTCACGTAGAGGCGCCCGTCAGGCAGGGCGAAGGCGTTGACGGCGGGCGAGTCGAGCACGGTAACCTGCACGCGCAGATCGGGATCGCGGGTCGCGGGGACGAGGTCGCCGACGATGCCGTTGAGCAGGCGGCGGATACGCGGTGAATCGTATTCGCCGCCGAATGTCGCCACGAGCTGGGCGTGTTCGCGCGATTGCGCCGAATCGACGGCTGCGACGAGGGGGGCCTGGGTATTGGCCGAGAAGACGCTGCCCGTTCCCGCGCCGACGCAGCCCGCGAGCACGAGTGCCGCAGCGGAAATCGCGACAAGCCGCGACAGGCTCCGCTTGATCGGTTTCAGAGAATTCCACATGGCCGGCTGCTACGCATTACGGGGATCGCCCCGTCTCCAGATCCTCGATGAATGCGGCAATTGCAAGTTCGATTGCCGGCCCCCGCCAGTCCAGCATTACACCGCGTACGCGGATTCGTCGACCGTCCAGATACGCGGCATCAATGCCTTTCTCCGACAGATCCTGCCAGATTTCCTCGGGAATGATCACGGTGAATCCGCCCTGCCAGCGACGCGAGAAATCCAGATAGGTGGCCCGCCCGCGCTCGCCGACACTGACGACGCGTCCTTCGACGATGACGCTTTCCCCCGCGCGGGCTGCGAGCGCTTCGGAATCATGCGCCGACAGGGGGCGGTTTTCCGGCGCGGCCCAGATTCCGCGTCGCGCCGCACGGGCGCGCGCTTCGCGGGGCAGGAGAGCGGGATCGCACAAATCCGCCCCCGGGCCCGGATCGACCCGCGCGAGACCGGCATCGATCAGCGCATGCGCGAGCGGGCGTCCGTCATCAAGGACGCCCAGCACCGGAAGGCGGCCCCAGCGGTCGGGCGCGGCATCGGCGAGAACGCGGTAGGCGGGGCGCTCGCGCGCGATCAGGGCCTCGGCTGCGGCGATATCGGCGACACGCAGATCGATCAGCCGCATTTCCGCGCCGCTTGCGGTGAGCGGATTGCCGTGGCGGTCGAGACCGGTGAGATGCGCGCCGGGTTCGGCGGGGGTGAGGCGACAGTTCTCCTGCGCCATGGCGGGTGCGGTTGCGGTCAGGATGAGCGCGAGGGCCGCAGCGGCGGCGTGATGATCAATCCGCCGCATCATGATTGCCCGCATTCTGCCAGCCCGCATCGCGCAACGCGCCCCGATAGGTCTTGCCGACGGGAACTTCGAGCCCGTTTTCGAGCAGTAGCAGCAGTCGCGTGCCGTCGCGCCTGACGCCCGTCACCGCCTCGCGCGCGACCCACCAGGAGCGATGCACGCGCAGGCCCTCGACTAGGGAAAGCTCCTCCTCGGCATCGCTCATCCGCATCAGGATGATGTCGGAGCCCTTGTCGGTATGGATGCGCAGATAGTGATCCTCCATCTCCAGACAGAGCAGCCGTCCCGTCAGGCCCGCAGGGAAGCGCCGGCGAAAGCGGGTATCCGGGGCATCGTTGCGCGGCATGGCGCGCGATTCCTCGCGCAGGCCCGCCTCCTGGCGCAGGCGCGCCTCCTCCATGCGCCGCTCGG
>PXAW01000092.1 GCA_003567055.1 Hyphomicrobiales bacterium | reverse complement strand
GTCGACCGCATTGGTGCGATTTCCGGCGCCGAGGCGCTGGTGCGCTGGCGCCATCCCGAACGCGGCTTCGTCTCGCCGGCGGATTTCATTCCCGTGGCGGAGGAGACGGGCCTGATCGTCCCGATCGGGCGCCGGGTCGTGGATATGGCCTGCGCCCAGCTCGCGCGGATCCGGGCCGGGTCGGGCGATGCCGGTTTCACCATGGCGATCAATATCAGCACGCGGCAATTCCGTGAGCCGGATTTCGCTACGATGATGGAGCTCGCGGCAAAGCGCCACGGCGTCGATCCCGGCTGCCTCAAGCTGGAACTGACCGAGAGCCTGTTCCTCGATGATATGGATTTCGCGCTTGCGCGGATGCAGGCCCTGCGTGAACTCGGTTTTCGTTTTTCGCTTGACGATTTCGGCACCGGCTATTCCTCGCTCACCTACCTCAAGCGGCTGCCTTTCGACGAGATCAAGGTCGATCAGGCCTTCGTCGCCGATATTCTGGAGAGCGAGCGCGCGGCGACCATCGTCGAGACCATCATCCGGATGGGCAAGGCGCTCGATCTCGCCGTCATCGCCGAGGGCGTCGAGACCGCGGGCCAGCTGACGCGGCTGCTCGAAGGCGGTTGCGAATCCTATCAGGGATATTTCTTCGGTCGCCCCGTGCCGATCGATGCCTTTCTCGCAACTCTCAGCGAGCGCCGCGCGTTTCTCGACAATGCGGACAGGGCCTGAGCGGGCGGTGTTCCGCCGAGACGGTATGCGTGTCATGCGCGGTCGGTGGCGTTTGACACCGCGTCGGGGCGCGCCCCATATCCGGGAAGATTTCAAAGGAGAGGACGGTCATGGAATATCTGCACACGATGATCCGCGTCGGCGATGTCGACAAGGCGCTCGATTTCTTCTGCAACAAGCTCGGCATGACGGAAGTGCGCCGCGTCGAGAACGAGAAGGGGCGCTTCACCCTGATCTTCCTCGCCGCCGAGAAGGATATCGAGCGCGCCCAGGAGACCCGCGCGCCGTTGCTTGAGCTCACCTATAACTGGGACGAGCACGAATATGGTGGCGGGCGCAATTTCGGCCATCTGGCCTATCGCGTCGATGATATCTACGCCACCTGCCAGAAGCTGATGGACCAGGGCGTCACCATCAACCGCCCGCCACGCGACGGCTACATGGCCTTCGTCAAGTCACCGGACGGTATCTCGATCGAACTCCTGCAACGCGGCGAGCCGCTACCCTCGCAGGAGCCCTGGGCCTCGATGGAGAATACCGGAAGCTGGTGAGGCAACGCCCAGCCGCCGCGCGGATACGGCGCGTGGCGGCGATGTTGGCATGTGCCATTCATGGTGCGCTGGGCAGTGAAAACGCCCGTCACGCCGCGCTCGCCCTGGCCTCCCTCCCCAGCGGGGAGGGAATGAGGGTGGGGAGAGGTGTTGATGAAGACGATCAGCGTCGATGATCCCGGAAACCGGGCTCACCCCACCCTTGATCCCTCCCCTGAGGGGAGGGAAATCGCCCTTCATGAAGCGCTCGCCTTGGCCTCCCTCCCCAGCGGGGAGGGAATGAGGGTGGGGAGAGGTGTTGATGAAGATGATCAGCGTCGATGATCCCGGAAACCGGGCTCACCCCACCCTTGATCCCTCCCCTGAGGGGAGGGAAATCGCGCCCTTCATGAAGTGCGGGTGAGAGCGCCATTTCTTCCTCGGGAGAACGCCTGATCGGCGGGCCTTTTCGCCACACGCATGACACAGAGCTGCGTGATAGCAAGGATCGTACGATCAAGCCTGCAAGGGGCCGTGACATGCCCAGTACCTTCACGCCGCCGGCGAGCGTCAGATGGACCTATGACCGGGCCGAACTCTGGGCGGATGGCGTGGTGCATGTGGCGGGGCTCATTGCTGCGCTGATCGGCGTCGCTTTGCTGATGGGCGTTGCCGCGCCGGGGGCGGAAACGGCGCTCGCCGTTGCGCTGGGGATCTATGCTGCCGGCCTCGTCGCCGTGAAGGCGATCTCCGCGCTCTACAACATGTGGCCCGTCTCGCGGGTGAAATGGGTGCTGCGCCGCTTCGACCACGCGGCGATCTATCTCCTGATCGCAGGCACTTACACGCCGTTTCTGGTCCTGCTCGATGACCGCGGCATCGCGACGATCCTGCTGGCGGTGATATGGCTCATCGCGGTGATCGGCGTCGCCTTGAAGATCGGTCTGCCGGGGCGCCTCGACCGGTTGTCGATCGTTCTCTATCTCGGGATGGGCTGGAGCGGTCTGGCGGCGGGGGGCGTCGTGTACCAATCGCTTTCTGCGACGACGCTGGCGCTGATCGCGGCGGGCGGCATCGTCTATACTGTCGGGGTGATCTTCCATATGTGGAAGGGGCTACGCTTTCACAATGCCATCTGGCACGTCTTCGTGCTGGCCGGCAGTGCACTGTTCTATGCCGCGATCTGGGATGCCACGCTGGGCAGTCTCGCTGCCTGAGCGCCCGCTCAGCGCTTCTGACAGAGCGGGCAATAAAAGGTCGAGCGGCCCGATTGCACGATACGCGTCACCGTACCGCCGCAGCCCGGCGTGACGCAGGGCTCGCCCTCGCGGTCATAGACGCGGAATGCGTGCTGGAAATAGCCGAGCGTTCCATCGGTATGCGCGAAGTCACGCAGGGTCGAGCCGCCGGCAGCGACCGCCTCGGTGAGGACGTCGCGGATCGTTTCCGCGAGCAGATGCGCCGAGGCGCGCGGGCGCCCGGTCTTCGTGGCGATGCTGCCGGCTGGTGCTTCCGGGTGGAGACGGGCGCGAAACAGCGCTTCGCAGACATAGATATTCCCCAGCCCCGCAATCAGCCGCTGGTCGAGCAATGCCGCCTTGAGCGGGGCGAACTTGCCGGCAAACAGCTTCGCGATCACCGCGCCCGAGAGCACATTGCCCAGCGGCTCCAGCCCCAGACCCTTGAAATGCTTGCATTCCGCGAGGCCGTCGAGCGGGACGAGATCCATGTAGCCGAAGCGGCGCACGTCGTTATAGGTGACGCGGGCATCGCCCTCGAGCGAGAAGATCACATGGTCGTGGATCGCCCCCGCGCCGGGCTCGCGGTGGAACTCGCCGGGAGCGACCAACGCCTCCGGCGTCTCGATCAGGAAGCGGCCCGTCATGCCCAGATGCATGATCAGCGCCTCGCCTGTGGAGAGCCGCGCCACCAGATATTTCGCCCGCCGCTCCAGCGAATCGATCCGCGCGCCAGTGAGTCGCGCGGCGAAGCGGGGCGGGAAGGGGAAGCGCAGATCGGGCCGGTTCACCCGCATCTGCGTGATCCGCCGCCCTTCCATGGCGGGCTGAAGCCCCCGCCGGACCGTTTCGACTTCAGGCAGTTCCGGCATTGATGATTGCCCCGTGACGAATTTCCTCGCCGCCTTACATAGCCAGAGGCGCGTGGTTTCGCTATCAGATACGCGTGAGTTTGAAGATCGGGCGAGCGCATGAGCAACGACACCACGCATTTCGGCTATCAGGATATTCCGCTGGAGGAAAAGCAGGGGCGCGTCGATGACGTGTTCCGCTCGGTGGCGCGGCGCTACGACATCATGAACGACCTGATGAGCGCGGGGCTGCACCGGCCCTGGAAGGACGCGATGGCGACCGCGCTCTCGCCCTCGCGCACGCGTCCCTTCAAGCATCTCGACGTGGCCGGCGGGACCGGCGACATCGCCTTCCGCATCCTTGATCGGGGCGGCCCGCAAACGCATGTGACGGTGCTCGATATCAATGCCGACATGCTGGATGTGGGGCGCGAGCGGGTGCCGGCGCGGCATGAGGGGCAGGTCGATTTCGTCGAGGCCAATGCCGAGGATCTGCCCTTCGAAGACAAAAGCTTCGACGGCTACACCATCGCCTTCGGCATCCGCAACGTGCCGCGCATGGAGCGCGCGCTGTCCGAGGCGTTCCGCGTGCTCAGGCCCGGCGGGCGGTTCCTGTGCCTCGAATTCTCGAAGGTCGACATGCCCGGCCTCGACAAGGTCTATGACCTCTATTCCTTCAACGTCATCCCCCAGATGGGGAAGATGGTGACGGGGGATGCCGAGAGTTACCGCTATCTCGTCGAATCGATCCGCCAGTTCCCGCCGCCAGGGTTGTTTGCCCAGATGATCGAGGAAGCGGGCTTCAGGCGCGTCACCTGGAAGGCGATGACCGGCGGGATCGTCTGCCTGCATTCCGGCTGGAAGATCTGACGTGTTCGGTGCGCTGGTTCATATCGCCCGCAACATCCGGGCCGGTTACGTGCTCGCCCGCGAGGGGGTGTTCGCGCGGGTGGATCCGCATCCGCTGCCGCCGATGGTGCAGTTCGCTCTGAAGCTCGCCCGGCTGCTGGAGCGGCGCGGCGCCGGGGAGGATCCGGCGCGCATGGCCAATGCGATGAACCGGCTCGGGCCCTCCTATGTGAAATTCGGCCAGTTCCTCGCGACCCGCCCGGATATCGTCGGCTTTCCCGCCGCGCGCGATCTGGAAGCGTTGCAGGACCGCATGGAAGCGTTCCCGCAGGAGCAGGCCGAGGAAGTCCTCACCGAATCGCTGGGGCGCCCGATCAGCGAGGTCTTCGCCGAATTCGGCCCGCCCGTCGCGGCAGCCTCCATCGCGCAGGTCCACAAGGCGCTCCTGAAGACGCCGCAGGGCAACAAGCCCGTCGCGATCAAGATCGTGCGGCCCGGCATTCGCGGTCGCTTCGCGCGCGATCTCCAGGCGATGCGCTTCGCCGCCCGTCTCGCCGAGGCGATGTCCCCGGAGGCGCGCCGCCTGCGCATGCGCGAGGTGGTCGAGACGCTCGCGCGCTCGGTCGTCATCGAGATGGATCTGCGCCTTGAGGCCGCCGCGCTCTCCGAGCTCGCGGAGAATACGCAGAGGGACGAGGAATTCCGCGTCCCGGTGCCCGAATGGGATTACACCGACCGCGATGTGCTCACGATGGAGTGGATCGAGGGCATCAAGCTCAACAAGCTCGAAGAAATCGATGCGGCGGGCCATGACCGGGTGGCGCTGTCGCGCGTCGTCTTGCAGAGCTTCCTGCGCCAGGCCATCCGCGACGGCTTCTTCCATGCCGACATGCATCCGGGCAATCTCTTCGTCGATGCGCAGGGCAAGCTCGTCGCCATCGATGCGGGCATCATGGGGCGGATCGGGCTGCGCGAGCAGCGCTTCCTCGCCGAAATCCTGCTCGGCTTCATCCGGCGCGATTATCTGCGCGTGGCGCAGGTGCATTTCGAGGCGGGATATGTGCCCAGGCACCACTCGGTGCTCGATTTCGCCCAGGCGATCCGCGCCATCGGCGAGCCGATCCACAACCGGCGCGCCGATCAGATCTCGATGGCGCGCGTGCTCGGGCTGCTGTTCGAGATCACCGCGATCTTCGACATGGAGACGCGCACCGAGCTCGTGATGCTGCAAAAGACCATGGTCGTGGTCGAGGGCGTGTGCCGCCATCTCGACCCGCATCTCGATATCTGGAAGGTCTCCGACCCGGTGGTGCGCGAATGGATCGAGCGCAATCTCGGCCCCGTCGGCAAGATCGAGGATGCGGGCCGTGGCCTGCACACGCTCGCCGGCATTGCCGCGCGCGCGCCCGAGCTCGCCTTGCGCACCGAGCGGCTGATCACCCAGCTCGAGCGCGATACCGAAAAGGGCATCGCACTCTCTCCCGATTCCATCGAACGCGCCGGCGAAGCCGCCGCCTGGCGCGGCCGCGCCCTCGTCGCCGCATTATGGGTGATCGCCATCGCGCTGGTCGTCGGGGTGGTGAATGGCGGGTGAGGATTGTGTTAAGCGGTGATGCGCCATCATCACGCGCGATTCGCTTTTGCCACGGGAGGGGATGCGATGACGACGATCTTCACCATCGGCTATGAGGGTACGGATATCGCACGCTTCGTCGCAACGCTGCAGGCAGCCGGTATCCGCCGGCTCGCCGATGTCCGCGCCGTCGCGGTGTCGCGCAAGAAGGGTTTCTCGAAGACCGCGCTCGCGGCTCATCTCGCCGAGGCAGGCATCCGCTACGCGCAGTTTCGCGCACTCGGCGACCCGAAGCCGGGGCGGGAAGCAGCACGCGCCGGGCGCCATCAGGAATTCCTGAAAATCTATACGAATCATTTAAAGTTGCATGAAGCGCAGGATGCACTTGAAGATCTTGCGGATTATGTCGTCGATGAACCGTCCTGCCTGCTCTGCTATGAGCGCGATCCGGCAACCTGCCACCGCCTGATCGTCGCTGAGCGGATCGGCGAGCGCTTGTCGGCGGGAATTTTTCATCTGTTTGCGGACAAGCTGGAAAAGTATAGCCAGGATGCTTCAACGATCCCGCGCCCTGATCCTCGTAAAGGCCTTGCCGCAGCCGAGTAAGAAGCACCAG
>PXAW01000345.1 GCA_003567055.1 Hyphomicrobiales bacterium | reverse complement strand
CCGCCGATTCCCCCGCTCGCCGCCGTGACCAGAGCCGTCTTCTGCATGATCAATCCTCCCGTTCGATGCTGCTTGCGCAATGCGCCGACGGCAGGTGACGCCGTCTCCTGCGGCGAAATCTATGCAACGCCTGTGGCGCGATCACGCGGCAGTTTTGCGCTTTTCGTATTGTCCGTGCTTGCGGAAGCGCTTGAGATAGCCCGGCACGATCGCCTCCAGCGAGGTCGGGGTAATGCCGAGAGCAGCAAAGCTGCGCCCCTCCGCCTCGGCTTGCGGCGAGACGACATTGTCGCGCGCGAGCATCAGAAGCTGGTCGCGGGTGAGCACGATCTCGTCCGGCATCAGGCCGAAGGTGAAGCGGTCGAGGGTTTCGGTGATGCTGGCCTGAAGCCGCGCAAGGGCCGGGGGCATTGCCGCGATGATGCGCTTGCGCTCGGTCACGGTGAGCACATAGGCGAGCAATTCGCGGAAGCTGTAGATGCCCGGACCGCCGAGCTCGTAGATCCTGCCGCCTTCGACCGTGCCGTCCACGGCCCGCGCCACCGCCTCGGCCACGTCACCGGCATAGACCGGCTGGAAACGCGTATCGGCGCAGGCGATGGGCAGGACGGGGAAGACCCGCGCCAGCGCCGCGAACCGGTTGAAGAAGGAATCCCCCGGCCCGAAGACGATGGACGGGCGCAGGATCACCGCCTGCGGCGCGAGCGCCATCACCCTTGCCTCGCCCTCGGCCTTGGTGCGTCCGTATTGCGCGGGGCTCTCGGGATCGGCGCCGATGGCGGAGACATGGACCATGCGCGCGCCGTTCTCGCTCGCCGCCCGCGCCACGGTCTCGGCGCCGACGGTCTGGAGCGCCTCGAAGGTCTGGCGGCCGCCCTGCTGGAGGATGCCGACGAGATTGACCACCGCATCGGCACCCTGCGCCGCCGCGCGCACCGATTCGGGATAACGCAGATTGGCCTGCCCCGCATGGATCTGTCCGACGGCACCGAGCGGCTGCAGGCCCTGCGCGAGATCGGGCCGGCGCACGGCGACGCGCACCCGGTAGCCGCGTCTGGCCAGTGTCTGCACGACAAAACGGCCGAGAAAGCCCGATCCGCCGAAGACGGTCACGAGTTTCCCGGTCACGGGGTGCGGCTGCTGGTTGGAGGCGCTCATCATCATCCCCTGAAAACTGGCTGTCGGCTGTACATCGACACGGGGCGTTCAATAGTCAAATCCGGCGCGCCTGTGAAGCGCCGTTTGCACCGCGTCATCAGCGCGAGAGCATCAACCCCCCGTCCACGGTCACCGTCTGCCCCGTCACCATGGCCGCGCCGGCCAGCAGATAGACCATCACTTCCGCGATATCCTCCGGCGTGCAACGCCGCTCCAGCAGCGCTTTCTCCGCGCTCGCCCGGCGCTTGTCCGGCGTCCATTCCACCATCCAGGGCGAATCCACCGCACCCGGCGCCACCGCGTTGACACGCACCTGCGGCGCGAGCCCGCGCGCGAGATTCTTGGTCAGGCTGATCACGCCGGCCTTGGTGGCGCCATAGGCCATCGAGGAGCCGGGGCTGTCGAGCCCGGCGATCGAGGCGACGTTCACCACGGCGCCATGGCGTTCCCGCAAGGCCTCCGCCGCCGCGCGCGTGCAGCGAAACAGCCCGCGCAGATTGACCTGCAGGACCGTCTCCCAGAGCTCTTCGCTCAGGGCGTCGAGCTCGGCGGGCGGGATCTGGCGCGTCGTGCCCGGCGTGCCGGCATTGTTGACGAGCCAGTCGAGCCCGCCCAGAGCGGCGACCGCTTCGCGCACCATGCGCGGCCCGTCATCGCCATCCCCGATATTGCCCGGCGCGGCGATGACGTCATGGCCGAGACCGCGCAGCCGCGCCACCTCGCTCGGCCCGCGCGGATCGTCTTCCAGGTGATTGATCGCCACGCGGCACCCCGATCCGGCCAGCAGCGTCGCCGTGGCGAGGCCGATTCCGGAGGCGCCGCCGGTCACGAGCGCCGTGCGCCCCGTCAGATCATAGCGGATCATTGCGCGTTTCCTTGCCTGTTGCCGTCCTGCTCACCGAGCAGCTTCAGCAGCGCGATCAGCCGCGCGTCGCGTTCGGCTTCGAGCTCTTCCATCGAGCGCCCCGCCATCAGCGCGTCGACGCCTTCGATCAGGGCGCTCTTGAGCGCGTCATCGAAGACGGGCGTGCGCTGCATCGTCGCCCACCAGGCCTCGAAGGCGGGGCCGAACTGCTCCACCGAGGCGCGGATACCGCCGCGCCCGCCGGTCATGTTGAAGATCATGTTGGGGCCGTAGAGCGCGTAGCGCAGGCCCGGCCCCTGGGCGATCGCCGCGTCGATATCGGCGGCATCGGCGAGCCCGTCCTGGAGGCAGTTGAAGGCCTCGCGCCAGAGCGCGACCTGGAGCCGGTTGGCGAGATGGCCGGGCACCTCCTTCCTGAGCATGATCGGATGCTTGCCGATATGCGCGTAGAAGGCATGCGCCCATTGCGCCGCTTCCGGATCGGAGGCATTCGAGGCCACCACCTCGACCAGCGGGATCAGATGCGGCGGGTTGAAGGGATGGCCGACGACGAAACGCGGCGCGCTTTCCAGCCCCGCGACGAGATCGCTGAGGATCAGCCCCGAGGTCGAGGTGGCGAGGATGCTGCGGGCAGGCAGGGCCTTGTCGATGCGCTTGTAGAGCGCCTGTTTGATCCCGAGGCGCTCCGTGGCATTTTCCTGCACGAAATCCGCCTGCGCCACCGCCTCCTCGGGCGTGTCGACGCAGGTGAGCCGGCCTGCGGGTTCGCGCGCGGCGCCGATCTGTTCGACCTGCGGGATCGCATGCGCGGTGAAGGCTTCGAGCCGTTCGCGCCAGCCCTCGGCGGGATCCCAGGCGACGACGTCGTAGCCGCGTGCGAGAAACCACGAGGCCCAGCTCGCACCGATCGTGCCGGTTCCCAGCACCGCGACGCGGCGCACCTCGGCGACGGGGACGTAATCGCCCATACCTTCCTCCCTGACGATGATCGTTTATCTGCTGCTTCATAGGAGCACCGAAAGCCCGCGATGGGCCAGTGATGAAACCGTGACGAAGGGCGCTTTCCGGTGAGGTGCGATGCCCGCACCGTTGCCGGCGGGGTTTTCCGTGCGCGGCTTCACGGCTAACCTGCGGTTCGGGATCGGTTCAGCATTGCAACGAGAAAATTGTCAGGGAGAGCCGGATGAGCGGATATACCATCGCCCTCGATCAGGGCACGACGTCGAGCCGGGCCATCATCTTCGATGCCAAGCTCTCCCCCGTCGCCGTTGCGCAGCGCGAGTTTCCCCAGATCTATCCGCGCCCCGGCTGGGTGGAGCACGATCCGGAGGAGATCTGGGCTTCCTGCGTCGCGGTGATCTCCGAAGCGCTGGCCCGTGCCGGGCTGCATGCCGGTGACATCGCCGCGCTCGGCATCACCAACCAGCGCGAGACCGGGATCGTGTGGAACCGGCGCACCGGGCGCGCCGTCCACAACGCCATCGTCTGGCAGGATCGCCGCACTGCGCCCGATTGCGCGCGCCGCGTCGCCGCCGGCGAGGAACCCGCCCTGCGGGCGAAGACCGGGCTGTTGCTCGATTCGTATTTCACCGCGACGAAATTCGCCTGGCTGCTGGAGAATGATCCCGGCATCCGCGCCGCCGCGCAGGCCGGCGAACTCGCCTTCGGCACGGTCGATACCTTCCTGATCTGGCGGCTGACCGGCGGGCGTGTCTTCGCCACTGATGCGACCAACGCCTCGCGCACGCTGCTTTATGACATCGCGCGGGGTGATTGGGACGATGAATGCCTCACCGCCTTCGGCATCGCCCGCGACTGGCTGCCCGACGTGCGCGACAGCGCCGGCGATTTCGGGCAGGTGCGCGATGATCTGTTCGGCGGCGCCATCCCGATTCGCGGCGTCGCGGGCGATCAGCAGGCGGCGACGGTGGGTCAGGCCTGCTTCACGCCGGGCATGGTGAAGGTGACCTACGGTACCGGCGCCTTCGCGCTGGTCAATATCGGCACCACGCCGGCTCCCTCGCAGAACCGCCTGCTCACGACGGTGGCCTATCAGATCGCCGGCGAGCGCCATTACGCGCTGGAGGGGGCGATCTTCGTCGCGGGCGCGGCGGTGCAATGGCTGCGCGACGGGCTCGGCATCGTCGCCTCCGCGCATGAGACGCAGGAACTCGCCGCACGCGCCGATCCCGATCAGGCGGTCTACCTGGTGCCGGCCTTCGTGGGGCTGGGTGCGCCCTGGTGGGATTCGCAGGCGCGCGCCACGCTCTCGGGCATGACGCGCGGCACCGGGCGTGCCGAGATCGCCCGCGCGGCGCTGGAGAGCGTCTCCCACCAGACCGCCGATCTGCTGGCAGCGATGACGGCGGATATCGCGGCGGCGAACATCTCCGCTGCCGGCGGTGACGACACGGTGCTGCGGGTGGATGGCGGCATGGTCGCCAATGACTGGCTGCTGCAGAACCTTGCCGATATTCTCGCCATGCCCGTCGACCGCCCCCGCGTGGCGGAGACGACGGCGCTGGGGGCGGCCTATCTCGCGGGGCTCGCCGCCGATCTCTATCCGCAGCCGGCGGAATTTGCGCGCAGCTGGTCGCGCGAGCGGCGCTTCACGCCGGCAATGGCGGATGAGCAGCGCGCGGAGAAACGCGCCGGCTGGCAGGATGCGCTGCGGCGCACACTCACGCGCGCCGCGCACTGACCCGGTCGGATTTACTCCGCCGGCGCGGTGAGCGAAATCCGCTCGTCGCGGGCGCTGCCGAGCCCGAACACCGCGAAGAGCGGCGTCACCGCGATCACGGTCGCAATGAAACCGCCGATTCCGATCAGGGCGATGAAGACATAGTCGATCCCCGCGACGAGATGCGAAAAACCCGCTCCCGTCAAGGCCGGCGCCGCCGCCATCGCGACGATACCCACGAGGATGCCGAGGATTGCGGCGATCCGCATCGGCGCGCCGCGCAGGGCGAGCCCGCGCATCAGTGCGATGGCGTAGAGCGCGAGGACGATCACGGCGAGGCCGATGCCGAGCCAGAGCAGGAAGCCCAGCGTTTCCTGCGCGATCACGAAGAGTGTGGCGGGATGAAAATCTTGCATGGTGGTTCCTCCCGGCTCACGCGTAGCCGCGCAGCATGGCATTGTAGGTGGGCAGGAGCGCCTTCTCCTCGATCACCCAGGAGACCCAGCTTTCCTGCAACGGATCGATGAAGGGGAAGGACGGGGTGAGGTTGTCGTCGTAATCGAACTCCACCAGCATCGCGGTGCCGACACGGGTCACCAGCGGGCAGGAGGTATAACCGTTGTAGCGCGCGCGCATCTCGCGGCCCTCGATCACGTCGATCAGATTGGAGACCGCGACCGGCGCCTGCCATTTCACGCTCGCGGCGGTCTTGCCCTTCGGCACGCCGTTGATGTCGCCGATGCCGAAGATGTTGGCATAGCGGCGGTGCTGGAGATTGTGCATATCGACTTCGAGCCAGGATTCGGCGGCGAAGGGGCCGTCCTGCCAGGGCAGCGGGCTGTTGACGAGCGCATCCGGCGCGCGCATCGGCGGCACCAGGTGGATGAAGTCGTAATCGAACTCGGCGATCCCGTCCGCCGTGCGGTAGCTCACGCGTCTGTTGCCGGGATCGATGGCGTGGATGACGTGCCCGAAGCGCGTATTGATGCCGCGGGTCTCGAAGATCTGCTTCACCTTCTCATTCACCGGCGGTACCGCGAACAGGCCCTGATTATGGGCATGGTAATGCAGTTCGGCGCCGCTGCGACCGCCGCGCGTGGTCAGGCGATCCTCGGTGAGGAGCGCGAATTTGAGCGGCGCACCGGCGCATTTCATGTCGGTTGCCGGGCGACCGAAATGGCCCTGGCCGCCATTCTCGATGAATGTTTCCATCAGCCGCCACGAGGTCGCCGCCTCGGCGGGACCGGCATAGATCGAGGCGATGCCATGGCTGCCGATCAGGCTGCGCTCCATCCCCTCGACGGCCTCGTAATCGAGATGCACGCCGATGGCGACGATCAGGTAGTCATAGGCGATTTCCTGCCCGTTGCTGGTGACGACGCGGTTGCCGTCCGGGTCGAACTCGGCGATATCGGCGCGCACCCAGTCGACATTGCGGGGCAGGAAACGCTCGGTGGAATCGATCACCTGGCCTTCGCGCCACACGCCCGAGCCGATCAGCGTGTAGCCGGGCTGGAAATAATGGCGTTCCTGACGGTCGATGATGGTGATGCGGGCATTCGGCATGCGCCGCGAGAGCTGCGAGGCGGCGGTCAACCCGCCGGCTCCGGCGCCGGCAATCACGATATGCGCCTGCGCCATGCTCCGGGCCTGCGCCTCGCGCGCGCCGTTGAGCGCGAATCCGGAGGCCGCACCGGCGGCGGCGAGGCCGAACAGGGCCTGGCGGCGGG
>PXAW01000438.1 GCA_003567055.1 Hyphomicrobiales bacterium | reverse complement strand
TCCCCCCGGTGCTCGAAGCTCCGGAACTGGTCGAATGACGCGCAAGCCGGGGAGAACAGGATAACCGGCGCCTCTTCGTCGCTCGCCTGCGCATCCGCTGCGGCGCGGGCGACGGCTTTCTCGAGTGTGCCGCAGCGCTCATACGGCACGCGGCCTTCCAGCGTCTGCGCGAAGGCGTCGCTCGCCTCGCCGATCAGATAGGCGCGGGCGACGCGGGGGAAATATTCCGCGAGACTGTCGATGCCGCC
Source organism: Hyphomicrobiales bacterium (assembly GCA_003567055.1). Classification (GTDB taxonomy): domain Bacteria; phylum Pseudomonadota; class Alphaproteobacteria; order Rhizobiales; family Beijerinckiaceae; genus Saliniramus. Next base: position 6,197 of record PXAW01000438.1, on the reverse strand, counting down.
TTCCTTCGGCTTGCCGCCGAGGATCCACCAGACGCGCGCGAAGGAGGCCAGCGCGCGGGCGGTGGATTCGGCGTTCGTCGCCTTGGAATCGTTGATGAAGGTGAGCCCCTCCGGCCCGGGAACCTCTTCCATGCGATGCGGCAGGCCCGGAAAGCTCGGCAGCGCCTGCGCGATCGCAGGCGGGCTCACCCCCGCATGCCAGCAGGCGGCGCAGGCAAAGGCCGCGTTCTGTGCGTTATGCGCCCCGCGCAGGGTGCCGATCCCTTCGAGATCGCCCAGAGCCAGCGCCTTGTCGACATCCTCGCCGGCATTGCGCGCGAGAACGAGCCCGTCCTGCACGAAGTAGCCCCAGGGCAGCTCCCGCGTCGCGGAAACGGGATAGACATCCGCGCCATCCATTTGCGACAGCCGCCGCCCGATATCCTCGCAATGCGCGTCATCGCGCCCGATCAGGGCGAGCTTCGCCTTTGCGACGAGCCGCTCCTTCACCTGCGCATAATGCGCCATGGAGCCGTGGCGGTCGATATGGTCGGGCGAGAGGTTGAGCAGCAGGCCGATCGTGGGGGCGAGCGAGGGGGTGAGATCGATCTGGTAGGAGGAGATCTCGACCACGTGGAAGCGCTCATCCGCCGGCGGCTCCAGCGAGAGGATCGCCGCGCCGATATTGCCGCCCATCTGCACGTCGCGCCCCGTCTCGCGCAGGATATGGGCGATCAGCGCCGTCGTCGTGGATTTGCCGTTGGTGCCGGTGATCGCGATGAAGGGCGCATCCGGCGCCAGTTTCGCCCGCTCGCGGCAAAACAGTTCGATATCGCCGATGATCTCGACTCCCGCCGCCTGCGCCTTCGCAACGCTCCAATGCGGCGCGGGATGGGTGAGCGGCACGCCGGGGGAGAGCACGAGCGCGGCAAAGCCCGCGAAATCCGCCTCGCGCAGATCCGTGATCGGGATTCCCTCGGCCTGTACGGCCTCGACCCGCTCGGCATTGTCGTCGAAGGCGTGCACCCGGGCGCCGCCCGCCATCAGCGCACGGGCGGTGGCGAGCCCCGATCCGCCGAGGCCGAACAGGGCGACATCGCGCCCGGCGAAGACGGTCGAGGGGGTCATGCCGATCTCCTCATCTCAGCTTGAGCGTCGCGAGACCGACCATGGCCAGCACCACGGCGATGATCCAGAAGCGGATCACGATCTGCGGCTCGGTCCAGCCCAGCTTCTCGAAATGGTGGTGGATCGGCGCCATCTTGAAGACACGCTTGCCCGTGAGCTTGTAGGAGGCGACCTGGATGATCACCGAGGAGGCCTCCAGCACGAACAGGCCGCCGACGATGGCGAGCACGATCTCGTGCTTCGTCGCCACCGCGATCGCCCCGAGCATGCCGCCGAGCGCGAGCGAACCGGTATCGCCCATGAAGACCTGGGCGGGCGGCGCGTTGAACCAGAGAAAACCGAGCCCCGCCCCGATCAGCGCCCCGCAAATGACGGCGAGTTCCCCGGTACCGGGGACGAAATGGATCTGCAGGTAATTGGCGAAGATCGCGTTGCCCACGAGATAAGCGATGAAGCCGAAAGTGCCCGCCGCGATCATCACCGGCACGATGGCCAGCCCGTCGAGACCGTCGGTGAGATTGACGGCATTGCCCGCCCCGACGATCACCAGCGCCCCGAAGACGATGAAGAACCAGCTGAGATCGATCAATACGTCCTTGAGGAAGGGCAAAGCCAGATGGTTGGCCAGTTGCGGCGTCGCGACATAGGCGATGGCGATGCAGGCGAGAGCGGCGATCACCGCCTCGATGCCGAGCCGGTACTTGCCGGAAAAGCCCTTGTGGGACTGCTTCGTCACTTTCAGGAAATCGTCATAGAACCCGATCGCGCCGAAGCCGAGCGTCACCATGAGCACCACCCAGACATATGGATTGGCGAGGTTGGCCCAGAGCAGCGTCGAGACGAGCACGCCGGCGAGAATCATCAAGCCGCCCATGGTCGGCGTGCCGCGCTTCGTCAGCAGATGCGATTCCGGCCCGTCATCGCGGATCGGCTGGCCGTGACCCTGCTTGAGGCGCAGGGTGGCGATGATGGCCGGGCCGAACCAGATCACGAAGAGAAACGCCGTCGCCGTCGCCATCCCGGTGCGGAAGGTGATGTAGCGCAAGACGTTGAGAACGTTCACATAAGCGGCGTAATCGGCAAGCCAGGTCAGCATCGCTCAAATCATCCCTGTTGCGCGAGGACCTGTCCCGCTCCCGCGCGTTTCTTCACCGCCTCGACGACATGCTCCATGCGGATGCCGCGCGATCCCTTGACCATCACGACATCCCCGGCGCGCAAGGCGGCGACCACCGCCCCTTCGAGCCCGGTCGCAGCGTTGGCGTAGCCGCCCCGGCGCTCCGGGGGAAGGGCCGCCATGAGATTTTTCATCAGCGGCCCCGCAGCGAAGACGAGATCGATCCCGTTTTCGACCACGGAATGCGCGAGTTCGCCATGCGCGGCGGGGCCGGAATCGCCCAGTTCCAGCATGTCGCCGAGCACGGCGATGCGTCGCCCGCGAAAGCCGATCTCGGTCTGGCCGAGCGTCTCCAGCGCGGCGCGCATCGAGGCCGGGTTGGCGTTGTAGCTCTCATCGACGAGCAGGAGCTCGCCGCCCTGTACGGCAAGCGTCTCACGCGCCCCGCGCCCCACCGGCGGCGTCAGATCGCCCAGCGCCAGCGCCGCGAGCGCGAGATCGAGCCCCAGCGCATGGATCGCGGCGACGAGGCCGAGCGAATTGATCGCCACATGCCGCCCGACCATGCCGACGCGATAGGTCAGCGGCGTCTCGAAGACGCGGGCATCGACGATGGTCATGTCCTGTTTCGTGATGATGCGTGAGGCGCACACATCCGCCCCCTCGCTCTCCCCGAAGGAGACGACGCGCCCGGCATCGGAGGCAAGCGCATGCGCGCGCAGGCGCTCGAAATGGGGGTTGTCGCGGTTGATCACGGCGACACCGCCGGGCTCCAGCCCGAGGAAGATCTCGCCCTTGGCGTCCGCAATGCCGGATACGGAATGGAAATGCTCGATATGCACCGCTTCCACCGTCGTGACGATGGCCACGTCCGGGCGCACCATCCGCGCCAGCGGGGCGATCTCGCCGGCATGGTTCATGCCGATCTCGAACACGCCGTATTCACTGTCGCGCGGCATCCGCGCCAGCGTCAGCGGCACGCCCCAATGGTTGTTGTAGGAGGCCGCCGAGGCGTGGGTCCTGCCCGAGCGCGAGAGAAGCAGCCGCATCGCCTCCTTCGAGCCCGTCTTGCCCACGGAGCCCGTGATGGCGATGATGCGCGCATGCGAGCGCGCCCGCGCAGCCCGCCCGAGATCCTCCATCGCCGCAAGCGTGTCGGGCACGACGAAGAGCGCGCCGGGCAGGCTCTCGCAGGAAGCGGCCAGCGCCTCCGCCTTGTCGCGCGCGATCACGGCGGCGGCAGCGCCTTTCTCCAGGGCTGCGACGACGAAATCATGCCCGTCGCGGGCCTCGCCGGTGATGGCGAAGAACAGATCGCCGGGTTTGAGGCTGCGCGTGTCGATGGAGATACCCTCGATGCGCGCAGGCAGCGCCCCGATGCAGCGCGCCTGCATCGCCTCGCACGCTTCCTCACCCGTCCATAGCGGCATCGATTGGGCATTCATCATCTCAACTCCGCGAAAGCCTCTCGGCCATGGAAAGTCTTTCCGCTATGGCCTGCCGGATCGTCTCCTGATCGGAGAACGGCAGAACCTGCTCGCCCACGATCTGGCCCGTTTCATGGCCCTTTCCGGCGACGACGAGGACGTCGCCTTCGCCGAGCATGGAGACGCCCGCGCGGATCGCCTCGGCGCGATCGCCGATCTCCTGCGCATCCGGCGCCTTGGCAAGGATCGCGGCGCGGATGGCGGCGGGGTCCTCGCTGCGGGGATTGTCGTCGGTGACGATGGTGTGATCGGCGCGCTCAGCCGCGATCCGCCCCATGATCGGGCGCTTGCCCGGATCGCGATCCCCGCCGCAGCCGAAGATGCAGATCAGCCGCCCGCGCGCGAAGGGACGCAAAGCGTCGAGCGCATGGGCGAGCGCATCGGGCTTGTGGGCGTAATCGACGACGCAGAGCCCGCCATCGACCTCCCCCACCCGCTCCAGACGCCCGCTGACGCCGGCGAGCTGCTCCAGCGCAGCGAAGACGCGCGCCGCATCACCACCCGTGGCGATGACGAGGGCGGCGGCAACGAGGGCGTTCCCGATCTGGAAGGTCCCGATCAGCGGGATCGCGAGATCATGGCGCCGCCCCGCATGGACGATGCTCACGCCCTGCGCGAAGCCTTGCGTTTCATGCCGCTCCAGCCTGATGAAATCGCCATCAGTGCCGACTGTCAGCGGGGCGTGGCCGGCGGCACGAATCGCGGCGATGGCCTCGCGGGCGTAATCGCCGTCCGTATTGACGATGGCCGGCGCGCCGCGCGGCAGGAGCGCATCAAACAGGCGCATCTTGGCCGCGAGATAGGCTTCCATCGTGGGATGATAGTCGAGATGGTCGCGACCCAGATTGGTGAAGGCGGCAGCCGCCAGCCGGACGCCGTCGAGGCGGTGCTGGTCGAGCCCGTGCGAAGAGGCCTCCATGGCGAGATCGGTGATGCCGCGATCAGCGAGATCCTGGAGCATGCGATGCAGGCCGACGGGATCGGGCGTGGTCAGCGCGCCATATTGTGCCCCCTCCCCCGTCACCACGCCGAGTGTGCCAAGGCTCGCCGCCGCGTCACCCAGGGTAAGCCGGATCTGGCGCACGAAATCCGCAACAGAGGACTTCCCCGCCGTCCCCGTCACCGCCACGATCCGCTCCGGCTGGCGTGGATGGAAGGCACTCGCGGCGCGCGCCAGCGTGAGGCGCGGATTGGCGACCCGGCGCCAGGCGATATCCTGGCCAAGATCATCCGGGCGCGGCCCCGCCGCCACGATTGCGCGCGCGCCCTGTGCCAGCGCCTGGGGCACGAAACGCGCGCCGTCGGCCTTCACGCCGGGTATGGCGAAGAAGACGAAACCGGGCGCCACGGCGCGGCTGTCGGGGGTCAGGCCGGTGATTTCGATCGCATCGAAAGCGTCACCCGCCGGGCCGAGGATATCGGCGAGGCGGCGCGGGATTTCGTTCATATGCGCGCCTTGCGGCGGCGATTCGCTCATTGCGTACCCCAGGCCCCCAGCCGGGTCATCAACGGGAAGGGTTGCTCGGGAGGGTTAAACCGCGGCGGGATATCGAGCAAGTGCGCCGTGCGCTTGATGATGTTGCCCGTGGTCGGCGCCGCGTTCCAGCCCGCCGTGTTGAAACCATGCGTGCGTGGTGTCGCCTTGGGCTCGTCGAGGATGGTGAGGAAGAGATAGCGCGGATCATCCGCCGGCGCGACGGCGAAGAAGGTCGTCAGCAGAACGCCCTCCGCATAGCGCCCGTTCACCACCTTCTGGGCGCTGCCGGTCTTGCCGCCCACGTAGAAACCCGCGATCGAGGAATTGCCGGCCGAGCCGCGCTCGGCATTGAGGCGCATGACATAGCGCATGGCCTCGCTGGTCTCCTCGCTGATCACCCGGGTGGCATGGCGGCGCGCCTCCTCCTCCGAGCGCCTGAGGAAGGTCGGCGGGATCATGTAGCCGCCATTGACCAGCGCCGCCGTCGCCATCGCCGCCTGGAGCGGCGCGACGGCGAGGCCGTGGCCGAAGGCAATCGTCGCCGTGTTGATCTCGCCCCAGCGACGCGGCACCAGCGGCGCAGCATTCTCCGGGAGCTCCGTGCGCAGGCGCTCCAGCTGGCCGGTGCGGCGCAGGAATTCGCGATGATGCTCCACACCGAGTTCCAGCGCCATGCGGGCCGTACCGATATTGGAGGAATGCACGAAGACTTCCGGCACGTTCAGCACACGATTCTGGCCGCGATAATCGCGAATGCGCTGGCGCCCGAACTGGAGCGGGGCGCGGGCGTCGAAGGTGGAATTGATGTTGAACTTGTCGGAATCGAGCGCCATCGCGACCGTCAGCGCCTTCAGGGTCGAGCCCATCTCGTAGACGCCGACATTGATGCGGTTGATGTTCTCGTCCTTTTGCGCATCGACCGGATTGTTCGGATCGAAATCGGGCAGCGAGACCAGCGCCACCACTTCGCCCGTGCGCACATCGAGCACAAGCCCCGCCGCCGCGATGG
>PXAW01000397.1 GCA_003567055.1 Hyphomicrobiales bacterium | reverse complement strand
CGTCGATGACGGCTGCAAGCTTCATCACGCTGGGGCTCCATTCTGATAGCCCCTCATGCCCAGCTCCACGATCTCATGCCCCATCAGTTCGATGCCGGCGAAAGCAGAGGCGCGGCGGCTGAACAGGCTGGAATCGCTGTTGATGACGGCATCACTGATCGCCTCACCATCAGGTTCTCCCAGAGCCGGCGCCGTACCCAGGGCCGATGCGCCACGGGAATAGCCCATGGATTTCAGCGTATCCCCGGTGACGCAGCTCTGCCCGCGCGCATGCGCTTGCGCGGTTCGCCGGCTGGTCAGGAGCGGGCATGGCGAGAACTTTCGGTGGAGGAGCGGAGAACGGAGGGTTTCAGGCGAGTGCGGCGATGATCTTGCCGCAGGGCCCGGGATCGCCGATCCCGACGCCGATACGACGGGAGCGCCAGCTCTTGTTCTCGGGCAGGTCCGACAGGTCGGGCCTGTGCCCCTCACGGGTATGCAGGACCGGGTAACCCGCCTCCCGCATGACCGCCGTGACACGGCTGATCGGCCCGATCGGCGCACGCGTCAGCGACAGGTCGTATCCCATCGCATCGACATTGAGACCTCGGCTGGTTGCCTGGATGAGCAGCGGCAGCGATTGCAGCAATGGCAAGAGAACGCAGCTGATACGGCCTCACCCTTCCTCGAACCGGATCGGCTGGGCGCCTTCCCAGAGCACCTTGTTGCCGAGCGTGGCGAGGTTCTCGAGGCCGCCGGTGAGGGTGATGAAGTGGTTGCCGGCGAGCTGGCCCATCTTCGATGAGAAAGCCACGCCCCCATAGGCGAGCAGGATCTCGGTCTCGCTGATGCCGCCGGGATAGAGGATGATGTGGCCCGGTGCCGGGTGGCTGGTATGATTTTCGTAGCCGACGCCGAAATCCGTCTCGCCCAGCGGAATCCAGACGCCTTCCCCGCTCCAGCGGACATGCACGAGTTGCCCGCTATAGGGCATCTGCCGGCGAAACGCCGCCACGGTCTGCGGCGCGCGGGCCGTCTCGAAATGCCCGGTGAAGACGAAGCCGCCGGCATGGACGATGAGGGGGGATGAAGGCGTGCTCATGGTTTTTCCTTTGGATTTTTGGTTCGGGCATCGTTTGTAGCGCAGGATCGTCGCCGTTCAGAATGGATCGCCGAACGGTGCCTGCGCGGAGGTCGTCAGGCTGTTCAGGCTCGTCGCCACGTTGCGCGGGCGCGGCGCGGGCATGTGCGGACGCAGCATGCGGCCATGGCCGGCGGCGGTCGCGACCGGTTCGCCGTCGCGCGCGACGATGCGCCCGCGCACCAGCGTCATCACGGGCATGCCCTGCACCTGCATGCCTTCATAGGCGCTGACCTTGCCCTTGCTGTGCAGGGCCTGCGCGGAGAGTATCGCTGACTTCTCCATGTCGACAATGACGATATCGGCATCCATCCCCGGATGCAGGCTGCCCTTGCGATCCTCCAGGCCGAAGGCGCGGGCGGGCGCGCCGGCCATGGCACGGACCAGCTGCGGCAGGGTCAGGCGCCCTTGCGAAACCGCATTCAGCATCAGCGGCAGCGAGGTCTCCACCCCGGGAAAGCCGCAGGCGACGTCCCAGATCGTATCGGCCTGTTTCTCATCCGGTGCATGCGGCGCATGATCGGTGGCGATCATGTCGATCGTGCCGTCGATCAGGCCGGCCCAGAGCGGTTCCTGATGCGCGGCCTCGCGGATCGGCGGATTCATGCGCAGGACATGCCCGCCCGGCTGCGCCATCTGCTCCGCGCTCAGATAGAGATATTGCGGCAGCGTCTCGACGGTGATGTCGGTGCCGCGTTCCTTCCAGAAACGGATGAAGGGCAGCGAACGCGCGCAGCTCTCGTGGACGATATGGATACGCGCGCCGGTCCAGTCCGCGAGCGTCGCGGAGCGGTTGAGCGCCTCCAGCGCGACGACATCGGTGCGCGCGGCCAGATGCGCCAGCGGATCGTTGCGCCCGGCCTCACGCAACCTGTTCTGGCGCCAGAAGAGTATCGGCGAATTCTCAGCATGGATCGAGCAGCGCAGGCCGAGCCCGGCGAGGATCTCGAAACCCTCCAGCACCGCCCCGTCATTCGGGCAGGGCAGATTGCCCGTGGTATTGCCCAGAAACAGCTTGTAGCCGATGGCGCCGGCCTGCGCGAGCGGGGCGATCTGGTCGAGATTATGCTCGCCGAGCAGGCCGTAGAGCCCGAAATCGACCAGCGCATCCGCTTCGGCGAGCTCCCGCTTGCGCGCGAGATCATCCGGCGTGGCGGTGGCGGGGTCGGTATTGGGCATGTCGAAGACGGTGGTGACGCCGCCCACGGCGGCCGCCGCGGAGCCGGTCGCCCAGTCTTCCTTGTGGGACATGCCGGGGCTGCGGAAATGCACATGCACGTCGATGCAGCCCGGCATCACCACGCGCCCGCGCGCATCGATCTCCTCGCGCGCCTGCGGCCCGGCCCCGGGCGCCGTCACCGCCGTGATGATACCGTCCGAGATGGCGATATCGCCGGGAAAGACGCGCTCCTGCGTCACGATCAGTCCGTTGCGGATGAGTTTGTCGGCGGGCGCGGCAGGCGGATGGCCGGACATGGCGAGGGCTCCGGAATGAGGAAAACGATGGGGCGGCAGCGGGTGGCGTCAGCCGGCGGCGATGTCGTTCTTGCGCATCGACCAACCGGCGACGCGGCGCTCGATCAGGGAGAACAGCACGTAGAGGCTGACCCCGAGGAAGGCGAGCACCATCAGCCCTGCAAAGACGAGCGGGACGTTGAAGGAGGACGAGGCGATCATCATCATGTTGCCCACGCCCCGGTTCGACGCCACCGTCTCGGCCACGACCGAGCCGACGAAGGCGAGGGTCACCGAGACCTTCAGCGAGGCGAAGAAATACGGCATGGCGCGCGGCAGGCCGACATTCCACAGGATCTCGGTCCTGGAGGCCTTGAGCGTCTTCATCACGTCCTCGAGCTCCGGCTCGACCGTGGCGATCCCGGTGGCGACATTCACCACGATTGGGAAAATGCAGATGATCATCGCAGTCAGGATCGCCGGCACGGTGCCCGCGCCGAACCAGAGCACGAAGATCGGCACGACGGCCACTTTCGGAATCGAGGAAATCCCGACGAGCAGCGGATAGGCCGTATCGAAAGCCAGCCGTGAGGACCCGATCAGCACGCCCAGAGACAGGCCGATACACACACCCAGGGAGAAGCCGACGAGGGTGGTATAGAGCGTCTGATAGGCATGCGGCCAGATCCCCGGCGCGAACCTGACCAGCGTCTCGAAGACCTGGCTGGGGCGCGGCAGCACCAGATCGGAAATGTTGAAGATCACACAGGCAGCTTCCCAGAACAGGAATATGCCCACGATCAGCGATATCGAGGCGGCGCGGCGGCGCAAAGTGGCGGCGATCGACATGATCAGGCTCCTTCCGGGGCGTGTTGCGGCACGACGATGCCCGAACCGGTTTCAGCGCGCGCCTCCATGATCAGGCTGCGCAGATGCTGGGTGAGGCCGACGAAATCCGCGTCATAGGTCTGATCGATGCTGCGCGGATGGGCGAACGGCACATGTCGATCCTCGATGATCCGCCCCGGGCGCGCGCTCATCACGCAGATCCGGTTGGCGAGGAAGGCCGATTCACGCAGATCATGGGTGACGAGCAGCACGGTGGTCTTCGTCGCCATCCACAGATCCTGCATCACCCCCCACAATTCCTCGCGGGTGAACTGGTCGAGCGCACCGAAGGGCTCGTCGAGCAGAAGCAGGTTGGGCTCATGGATCAGCGCCCGGCTGAGATTGGCCCGCTGCATCATGCCGCCGGAAAGCTGCCAGGGATATTTCTCGGCAAAGCCCGCAAGGCCCACCTGTTCGAGCAGCGCATCCACCCGGTCGCGGAACTCGCCCTTGCGCGCGGAGCGGTAGCGCGCGCGGAAGGGCGGCACGATCTTGAGCGGCAGCATGACGTTGTCGCGGATATTGAGCCAGGGCAGCAGCGTGGCGTTCTGATAGGCCATGCCGATACGGATCGGCTCCGCACCGACCTCGCGGCCTGCGACGAAGATGTTGCCGCTCGTAGGCTTCAGAAGCTCGGCCACGAGCTTGAGCAGGGTGGACTTGCCGCAGCCCGAGGGACCGACCAGGGCGACGAAATCGCCCTTCTCGATGGCGAGCGTGGTCGGCGCAAGCGCCGTGGTGGCGCTTTCCCCGCGCCCATAGGTGACGGTTACCTCGTCGAAGCCGATGAAGGCGCGAGCCGGGGATCGCGCGGGGGGCGCATCCGGGGCCACCGGCGAGGCATCTGCGACGGCGTGCAGACGGGGCGCTGGCTGGGTCATGATCGAGGATCCTCTGGCTTGCTGCGGCGGGGCGACACGGGTGGGGGACGAAAGCGGCGTCACAGCATGGCCCAGCCGCCATCCACGGGCAGGTCTACGCCGGTGATCTGGCGCGACGCGTCGGAGGCGAGGAACAGGCAGGCCGCCGCGACATCCTCCCCCGTCGAGACGCGCCCGAGCGCGTAATCGGAGGCGTGCCGGGCAATCGCCTCCTCCTCGGTGATGCCGAGCCGCGCGGCCATTTCCGGGATCACCTTGGTGCGAAAACGCGGCCCGTCGACCATGCCGGGAGCGACGCAATTGACGTTGATATTGTGGGCACCCGCCTCGATGGCGAAGCTCTTGGTGATGCCGCGCAGGCCCCATTTCGAGGCGGAATAGGCCATCCGCCCGGCCTTTCCGCGCATGCCGAAAGTGCCGCCGACATTGACGATCTTGCCCGCACGCCGCGCCATCATGCCGGGCAGGACGGCGCGCATCATGTTGAAGGGGCCGCGCATGTTGAGCACGACGATCTCGTCGAATTCCTCCGGCGTCGTCTGCACGCCGGTCTTGCCGATCGGCCCGGAGCCGCCGGCCACGTTCACGAGGATATCGACGGGGCCGAGCGCCTCCGTGGTGACCGCGACGGCGGTTTCGCAGGCCACCGCATCCGTCATGTCGCAGGCGATGACGATCGCCTCGCCGCCGTCATCGCGGATCTGGCGGGCGAGCGGCTCGATCGCCGCAATATCGCGCCCCGCGAGCGCCAGCTTGCAGCCCTCCCGGGCGAAGGCGAGGCTGACCGCCGCGCCCATGCCCTTGACCGGACCGGTGATGAGCGCGACGCGCCCCTTCATGCCCAAATCCATGATCCGCCTCCTCAGCCCAGATCCCGCACGCGCTCGTCTTCCGGCGGCAGGAAGTCGCGCGTGAAGATCTCGCTGACCTCCGGCGTGCGGGGCAGGTCATTGGCCTTCACGACGATGTCGATCGCCTCGGCAAAGCGCTGCGGGTCGACATCGCCGATACCGATCCGTGCAATTTCCGGGTGGCTCATCTCGTCGCGCAGCGTCGCCATGAGGCGCATCTTCTCGACCTCGCGGTCGATCAGCGACTCGCGCTGCGCCACGGCGGCAATGCCCGCATCGGGATCGGCCAGCGTGTCGACCAGTCCACGATTGACGGCGCGCACAAGGCCGCGCACGGCCTCGGGGTGATCGTTGATCAGGGTACGCGAGGCGATCAGCGCGTTGGAATAGAGATCCATGCCGTAATCGCCGTAGCGAATGAAGCGGATATCCTGATCCGGGTTCATGCCCGAGAGCAGCGCGGAGAACCGGATCGTGTTGACGAAGCCGAACACGCCGTCGACCTGGCCGGAACGCAGCATCTGCTCGCGCAGATTGGGCTGGAAATTGGTGATCTCGATCGTCGAGGTATCGATGCCGGTAAGGCCGGCAAAGGCCGGGAACAGGCGCAGCGCCCCGTCATTGGGCGCACCGCCCAGAAGCCGGCCTTCGAGATCCTGCGGCGTGTGGATATCGCTGGAGGAGAGCACACCCACGGTGAAGGGCGGGCGGTTATAGAGCATGTAGACGCCCAGCGGCGTATCCTCGTCGCGCTGGGCGCGCAACTGGGTGAGAGCGTTGATGTCACCGAACCCGACATCATAAGCGCCGCCCGCCACCTGCGTCACCGCGGCGCCGGAGCCGGAACCCTGGTCCATGTTGACGGCGATGCCTTCTTCTTCGAAATAGCCGCGATCCTGCGCGAGGAAGAACCATGATTGCGGGCCCTGATAGCGCCAGTTCAGGATCATGTTGATCGGCGTGCGCGCCTTGACGATGGCGGGCGCGGCGATGCCCGTCGCGAGGACGGCGCCGAAAGTGAGCTTGGTGAAATCGCGGCGATTGATTCCGGCCATGGCGGGACCTTCCATCTGCTGAGGCGACCGCTGCGGATCGCGGTTGAACGGCTGTGGCGGAGGCATCAGCCCCCCCCCGGCGCTGACGCGAGAGCCTGAACGAGCGGGCCCTTCACGGCATCTCTTGCGCTGACCGCAACGATAGGAGGCTGCCAGTGACGCTGTCGTCTGCTATTTTCTGATCTCACCGCTGCATTT
>PXAW01000641.1 GCA_003567055.1 Hyphomicrobiales bacterium | reverse complement strand
CCAGATCCTGGAGCGGGCCTTCGAGCGTGCCGGCAAGGCCTTCTCGCAGGAGAAGATCGCCGCCGCCCTGCCCCGCCTGGCGCGTTCCTCGATCGAGGATGTCATGGCCGCCGTCGGGCGCGGCGAGATGTTCTCCGGTGATGTGGTCCGCGCGGTCTATCCCGATTACACGGATGAGCGCCGCAACGCGCCGCCCGTGCGCGAAGCCGCTGACGGGGAGGCGCCATCGGAGGAGAGTTTCGTCAAGATCCAGATCCCGCACGGTCCGGAAGACGAATACGCCATCCCGATCCGCGGTCTCGACGGGGATCTGCCGATCCGCTTCGCCCCGGAGGGCGGGGCCGTGCCCGGAGACCGGATCGTCGGCATCATCACGCCGGGCGAGGGCATCACCATCTATCCGATCCAGTCCGGGGCGCTGGCCGCCTTCGACAACGAGCCCGATCGCTGGGTCGATGTGCGCTGGGATGTCGAGGCGATCGCGACACAGCGCTTTCCCGCGCGGATCCAGTTGCAATCGATCAACGAGCCCGGATCACTGGCACAGATCGCGCAGGCGATTGCCGATCATGACGGCAATATCGACAATCTCGCCATGAAGCGCCGCACGCCGGATTTCACCGATATCCAGATCAATCTCTCGGTCTGGGACCTCAAGCATCTCAACGGCATCATCGCCGAATTGCGTGCCAAACGCATCATCGCCAAGGTCGATCGGGTGACCGGGTAGAGCGCAGAGCTCTCAGCCGGGCACCGCCAGCAGGTCCTGATGGCCGATGGTGCAGGTCACACCCGGCCCCGTGCGGGCGGCGCGCCAATCCTCGACCTGCGCCCGCTCCACCAGTCCGGTTTGCCGCACCGCCTGCGCCTGGCCTTCGGCCAGAGCCGCGATCAGCGCCGCATCACCGCTCTCCAGCCGCCATGGGCTGCCGGCGGTCTCGACCGTGTAATCCAGGTTTTCGAATGCCTGTGCCAGCGCCTGCGTCGCCTCCGGGCCGGCGGAACGGCCGAATCCCTTGTCGGTGATCTGATGGGTATGGAAGGCGGCGAGCATTGCGGAATCGGCCGGATGCGGCGGCTGCCAGATCTCGTGGCCGTCATAGGTGAGCGCCGTGTAGAAAGCGCAGCGCCGGCGGGTCACGGCATTGGCGAAGAAGCGGATCCAGTCGCGCGCGCACAGATCGAACAGGGCCGCCGCCGTGACGAGATCGGGGGGCGGGTCGAGCACCGGGTCGAGATCGCGGGCGAGATCGCCCTGGATGAAGGAGACATGCAGCCTGCGCTCACCCTTGACCAGTTCGAGCGCATCACCGTCACGCAGGGCCTCGTCGGCCCAGCCGGCAAGGTGCTCGCGCGCGGCCACGAGCAGCGCGGCGTCGTGATCGACGAGGCGCCAGTTCTGCTGTCGCTGATGCAGCGCCGGGGCGATGGCGCGCAGGTTCGAGCCCGTGCCGCAGCCGAGATCGATGATCTCGACGCTGTCGCGCCCCCCACCCGCACCGCGCAGATGATCTGCGAGCTTGTCCACGAGGGCGCCGTTGCGCGCCGCGTGATCGGCGCTCTCGCGCAGGCTGAGCCAATCGGCGGAAAAACCGGTCATGCACTGATATCCCTGATGACATTGGCGACGATGCGCGCGGTGTCGTGCCAGCGCGGCAGGGCGGCGCCGGCACGGGTTGAGGCGCCGGCGAGACGGCGGCGCAGAGCTTCGTCATTGATGATATGCGACAAGGCGCCCGCGAGGGCGGACCCGTCGCCGGGCGGCACTTTCAACGCGGCATCGTCCGGCGCCGTCTGCGCCGCCGCGCCGCCGGTGGAGACCACCATGGGCAGACCGCGCGCCACGGCCTCGGCCAGCACCATGCCGTAACCCTCGTAGAGCGAGGCGGAAACGAAGACGTCCGCGCCGTGATAATGCGCTGCGAGCGCCGCGTCATCCACCGCGCCGGCGAGCGTGACGCGGGATTCAAGCCCGTGGCGGGCGATGGTCTCGCGCAGCTTCGCCGTCTCGTGCGCATCACGGTCATGCGCGCCAATGATGGTGAGATGCCACGGCCTGTCCGTTTCGCAGGCTGCGAGCGCCTCGACGAGGAGCGGATAGGCCTTGCGCGGCGAGACGGCGCCGACGGCGACGAGCGAGAGCGGCGAGCCGGGGGCGGAGCCTTCCGCCGGCGAAGCGGGATCCGTCCCCGGCTCGGCGACGGTGATCATCTGCGGCATGACGCCGAAATCCGCCGCCAGCGTCTCGGCCGTGAGCCGGCTCGTGGCGATGATGCGCCCGCACAGCGCGAGCACGGCAGCTTCGTTCTCCAGCAGGGCCTGCGCGCGCGCCTCATCGAGCCCGCTCTCGAGCCCCAGCGGATGATGCACCAGCGCGACGATGCGCGGGCCCAGCGGCGCGATCTGCTGCGGCGGCATGGCGCCGAGCGCGAGCCCGTCGAAAAGCAGTACGGCATCATTCTCGCAGGCCTCCAGCGTCTCGCGCGTGAGGGCGAGTTCGGCCTTCGATGGATGCGGAAATCCGCCGGGCAGCGCCACGTGACGCAGATCGATTCCATGCGCGGGCATCAACGGCAGGATGCGCCGTGCATAGGCATAGCCGCCGGTTGGCGCGGCGAGATCGCCCGGAATCAGGAAACAGGCTTTGTGCATGATCGATCAGCCGGCGAGATCGGCTTCGTACCAGGCGCGCGCCACATGCGATTCGCCGATCAGCACGCGGATCTTCGCGATATTCTCCGATCCCGGCCCGAGCGCGCCGCTCTTCGCCGCCTGTGCCATGGCATCGAAGATGTGCTTGCAGAGGAACTCCGTGGTGGTGTTCTGGCCGGCGAATTGCGGCAATTCGTCGAGATTTTGATAATTCAGCGGGCCGAGCGTGGCCTTGAGCGCCTCATGCGCGCGCCCGATATCGACCACGACGCCCTCCGGCCCGAGTTCCTTGCGGAAGAAGGCGACATCGATGACGAAAGTCGCCCCGTGCAGCTTCTGCGCGGGACCGAACAGGTCTCCCTTGAAGCTGTGGGCGATCATGACGTGGTCGCGGACTTCGACGGCGAACATGCGGCGTCTCCTTTTGAGGGCTATCAGTAACGTATGGCGGTGCACAGCCCGGGCGCGCCCGGGGCGAGCAGGTCGGGCAGCGCCTGCGGCAGCGCGGTGAAGGCGATTTCGCCCGTGATCAGGGCGTCGAGCCTGTCGTCGGTGAGCATCTCGAGCGCCTTGGCGAGGCGACGGGCATGGCTCCAGCGGGCACGGTAAGCCGGCGCAACGGAACCGACCTGGCTCGAGATCAGCGACAGGCGGCGCGAATGGAAGGCGAGGCCGAGCGGGGCGGGCACGGTCTGCGACCCGTACCAGCTCATCTCCACGATCCGCGCCTCGGTCCCGGCGCAGGCGAGCGCGCAGGAAAGCCCTGCGGGCACGCCGGACGCGTGAAAAACGACATCCATCTCGTCAGGCGCATCCAGCGGCTTGGAGAAACCGATGCCGAAATGTGCAGCCAGCGCGGCGCGCTGCGGATCGATATCGACCAGGGTGGTGTCGATGCCGGGCATGCGCGAGAGGATCGCGCAGAGCATCAGCCCGACCACCCCGCCGCCGACCACCATGACGCGCGCGCCGGGGCCCACGCCGGAATCCCAGATGCCGTTGAGCGCCGTCTCCATATTCGCCGCGAGTACCGCCCGGCGCGCGGGCAAACCCTCGGGCAGGGGGGCGAGCATGGAAAGCGGCGCGTTGAAGCGGGTCTGATGCGGATGCAGGCAGAAGACCGTGCGCCCGGCCCATTCCACCGGCCCGTCCTCGACTTCGCCGACGGCGCAATAGCCGTATTTCACCGGGAAGGGGAAATCGCCGTCCTGGAAGGGCGCGCGCATGCGCTCGCTCTCGTCAGGCGGTACGTTGCCCTCGAAGACGAGCCGCTCGGTGCCCCGGCTGATGCCGCTCCACAGGGTGCGCACCCGTGCCTCGCTCTGCGCCGGCGCCGGCAGCGGCGCATCGCGCAAAACCGCTTGCCGCTTTGCCACGTAATACAGAGCATGGGCCGTGGAGGCCGCCGATGCGTCGGAAGTGCCGGTCATGAGATGGGCGGGTCCTGAAAATGCGTTGAGCGTTCGCGAAACAAGTGTGCCTGTGGGCAACGCGGGTCAAGCGTCGTGGTTTCAATCGCTCGTCAGAGCGATGGGAACGTTACGCGCCGCAGCGAAGTTTGGACCAGTGCCGCCGGCGCAGGCGTCACGTGAAGAGTGAGAAGGGGATGATCATCATGCCGCAAACCGTGCAGCAAGGCGTGCAGCAAGGCGCGCCGCAAAACGGGTCGATGCCTGATCCCGATGCTCGCCCCGTGACGCGTGCAAAAGGCACCGCCCGCGCCATCGGGCGCTCGCTGCATATCTATTACGGCGACCGGGAACGCGCGGCAGAGATGGATGCGCTCTATGCCGGATTCGTCGGATCGGGCGATCTCGTCTTCGATATCGGCGCGCATGTGGGCGACCGGATCGCGAGTTTCCGCCGTCTCGGCGCGAAAGTGGTGGCGCTGGAGCCGCAGCCGGGCGCCATGCGGGCGCTGCGGCTGATCCATGGCCGCGACGCGGATGTGACGCTCCTGCGCGCCGCTGCGGGGCCGCAGCCGGGGGAGATCACCCTGCATGTCAACAGCGCCAATCCGACCGTGAGCACCGCCTCGGCCGAATTCCTCGAAGCCGCTTCCGGCGCGCCGGGCTGGGAGGGGCAATCCTGGGATCACGCGATCACGGTCCCGCTGGTCAGCCTCGACAGCCTGATCGCGCAATACGGCATGCCCGCTTTCGCCAAGATCGACGTGGAGGGGTTCGAGGCTTCGGTGCTCGCCGGGCTCAGCCGACCGCTGCCGGCGCTCTCCTTCGAATTCACCACGATCCAGCGCGGGGTCGTGCGCGACTGCCTCGCCCAGCTCGCGCGGCTGGGCGATTACAGGTTCGATTTCGCGCTCGGCGAGAGCCAGACGCTGACCGGGACCTGGCAGGATGCGGATAACCTGCTCGCCGCCATCGACGCGCTGCCGGTACACGCGAATTCGGGTGATGTGTATGCAAGGTTGTAGAATCGCATAATTTCCCCTTAATTGAAACGGTGCATCCAACCGCTGCAACAGCATATGGATGACGGCTGCAACTATGTACGCTTGACGTACAGCGTCAATTATGGGAAATGATTGTGATACTGAGTTTTCGCGACAAGCGGACTGCACGGTTCGCAAACGGAGGTTTCGTACCGGAGTTTCAGGGCATCGAGGGGCAGGCGGAGCGGCGGTTGGCAATCCTTAATGCCGCACCGAGTCTATCGGTCTTGCAGGCTTTGCCGAGCAATCGTCTGGAAGCGCTCAGGGGCGACAGATTGGGGTTCTATTCGATCCGCATCAATCGCCGCTGGCGCATCTGCTTCATCTGGCCGGAAGGCCAGACTGGTCCGTCCGAGGTCGAAATCGTCGATTATCATTGAGGTCGATACGATGTTTACGAGAGCTGTTCATCCCGGTGCCATTCTGCGCGAGGAACTCGCGGAAGCCGGGGTCTCACCGACGGCGCTGGCGCGGGCGATCGCTGTTCCGCCCAACCGGATCAGCCAGATCATCGCCGGCAAGCGGGCCGTGAGCGGGGATACGGCATTGCGGCTGGGGCACTGGTTCGGCACCGGCGCGCCGTTCTGGCTCAATCTGCAAATGCAATACGATCTCGCCGTGGCCGAGCGCGAATCCGGTGCGGAAATCGCCGCCCTGCCGCGTCTCCAGCCGGCACCCTGACGTGCGCCCTCAGCGCGCGCGGTTACGCTCGCGCCAATCCTGGAACATCCGCTCGCCGATCAGGCAATCCGCGCCCGGGCGCTCGCCGACGCGGTGGATCAGGGGGCGGGGCGGCGTCAGATCGGCGATTTCGAGGATGAGTTTGCGGCGGATGGCATCGGCGAATTCCGCATGGGCGCGCACCGGCACGATGAAGGCGCCGGGGCCGCCGATGACGCAATCGATGTAATAATGGTCGAGATCGGGGATATCGAGCGCCCCGCCGCGTGCGAGCATGATCGGCAGACCGTTGATGGTGATGCCGGCATCGATCGTCTCATTGCGCGCGATGGTGACGATGCGTCCTTCATTGTTCGGCCCGTCACCGGACATGTCGATCACCCGGCGCAGGGGCGGGGCGGGCAGTGCCTCGAAGAGCGAAGCCGCCTGGGCGAGTGCCGCCGAGATCGAGGTGCGGCGGGTGCGCCGCAGGGGCTGTTCGGCGAGGAAATCGGCGAAGGCCTCGGCGGCATCCGGCCCGTCGATGATCCGCCACGGCGCGATCACCTCCTGCGTCGCCGCACCGGCCCATTCCAGATAGCTCACCGCGATGCGCTGATGCGGCCCGGCGGCGATGGCGGCATGCACGCGCGGATCGCGAAAGGCCTCGACATAGCCGTCACGCTG
>PXAW01000001.1 GCA_003567055.1 Hyphomicrobiales bacterium | reverse complement strand
TCAGGTGAGATAATTCAGGGCGCGCAGGATATCGAAATAGTCCTGCGTGGCGAGGCGGATGGTGCGGTCGCCGACATGCCCGGCGCCGGGATACCAGCGATGGCGCTCGGCCAGGAGCGGGTCGGCATAGGTGATTTCGAGCACCGGTGCCTGCGGCACGTCGAGGAGCCGCCGTGTGCCGGCATCGGCGAGCGCCTGCGCCGCGCCGGCCTCGATCGCCGCGCAGGCGCCGGCGGGGGTCATCGACAGGGTCGACTGGCCGAAACCCTCCTTGACCGCGCAGCGCCCGACTTGCGGCGCGACCTCCGCGATCTCCGCCATCAGCCCGGCATCACCACTGACGAACACCGTCGGCACGCCAAGCATGGCGCCTGCGAGCGCATGGATCAGGAATTCCGAGGCGCGCCGTCCATCGAGGCGGATCTCGGCGGCGGCGAGGGAGAGTGTATGGGCGAGCGCATTCGCTTCCGACCCCGCCGCCGCGTGATAGCCGATCATCATCAGCGCATCGAAGCTGTCATCGAGCCCCTGCACCATGCATAGCGGATGGCCGGCCCAGGAACGCACGATGCGGATATCGGGGGGTAGCCTGTCGAGGATCAGGTTGCGCCCGGATGCATGGGCATCCTTCACGACGATCTCGGTCGCACCCGCCGCGCGGGCGCCCCGGATCGCGGCGAGCGCCTCGTTGGTCATGATCTCGCGGAACTCCGCGTAATCGGCATGCGTGCGCCGCGCCTCGTCCCAGTGGGTGATGCCGGCGCAGCCCTCGATATCGACGCTGATGAAGACCTTCATGCTGACAACCCCGCCCGATTCGATGCCGTCAGCATCGAATGCGCGGCCCGCCCTGTCGAGCGGCGTGAACGCGCAAAGCCGCAAGGAGCTGGCGCACACCGTCATGGCTGAGCGATCCCGTTGCGGCTGTCATCCGGCTGTCACATGCAGGCGCCATCGAACCCGCGAGGTCTTTCCAGAAGTCTCGAAAGAGGCTAGGCGAGGGGCATTGACGAAGGGGGAGGCGGTTATGCGCGTCGGTATCAACGGCATGGGGCGGATCGGGCGGCTGGTTCTGCGCGCGGCTCTCGGTGCGGCGGAGCGCCAGGCGGGGGATCCGCGCCGCGACAACCGGCTCGACATCGTCCATGTCAACGAGATCAAGGGCGGGGCGGAGACGCTCGCGCATCTGATCGAATTCGATTCGATGCAGGGCCGCTGGCGTGCCGATATCGCCGGTGATGATGCGCAGGGCGCCATCAGCATCGATGGCAAGCGCATCGGCGTCTCGGCCCATGCCGCGCCCGCGGAAATTCCCTGGGGCGATCTCGGCGTCGATCTCGTCATCGAGGCCACCGGCAAGTTCCTGAAGCGCGAGACGCTGCAAGGCCATTTCGCGCGCGGGGCGAAACGGGTGATCGTCGCCGCACCGGTGAAGGACGGCTCGGCGCTCAATCTGGTCATGGGGATCAATGATCACCTCTATGATCCGGGCGAGCACCGCCTCGTCACGGCGGCGTCGTGCACAACGAACTGCCTCGCCCCGGTGGTGAAGGTGGTGCATGAGGCGATCGGCATCCGCCACGGCCAGATCACCACGATCCACGACCCCACCAACACCAATCTCGTGGTCGATGGCGTCCACAAGGATCTGCGCCGCGCGCGCTCGGCCATGCTCTCGCTGCAACCGACGACGACGGGCTCCGCCACCGCGATCGCGCTGATCTATCCCGAACTCGAAGGCAAGCTCGACGGCCATGCCGTGCGCGCCCCGGTGCTCAACGCCTCGCTCACCGATTGCGTCTTCGAGATGGCGCGCGAGACCAGCGCCGAGGAGATCAACGACCTCTTCGCCATTGCCGCCTCCGGGCCGCTCGCGGGGATCCTCGGCTTCGAGACGCGCCCGCTGGTCTCGATCGATTTCGCCCGCGATACCCGCTCCGCCATCATCGACGGGCCGTCCACGCTGGTCACCGACGGCACCTTGCTGAAGGTCTATGCCTGGTACGACAACGAGATGGGCTTTTCCTGCCGCATGGTCGATCTCGCCTGCAAGATGCGCGAGGCGGGGATCTGAGCATGAAGGCCGGCACCCGCAACTACGCCATCGTCACCGCCTCCTACTGGAGCTTCACGCTGACCGACGGCGCCCTGCGCATGCTGGTGCTGCTGCATTTCTTCAATCTCGGCTATTCGCCCTTCACCCTGGCCTTCCTCTTCCTGCTCTATGAAGCCGCCGGGGTGGTGGCGAATTTCGTCGGTGGCTGGCTCGCCACGCGGTTCGGCATCACGCGAATGCTCACCGTGGGGCTGATCACGCAGATCACCGGCTTTCTCATCCTCTCCGCCGTCTCGCCGGATTGGGGGGCGGTGCTCTCCGTCGCCTGGGTGGTGGCGGCGCAGGGCGTGTGCGGGGTGGCCAAGGATCTGACCAAGACCGCCTCGAAATCCGCGATCAAGGTGGCGGAGGCCGAGGCGCGCGGCGAGGCGGGGGAGAGCCGGCTCTTCGCCTGGGTCGCCTGGTTCACCGGCTCCAAGAACGCCATGAAGGGTTTCGGCTTCTTCCTCGGCGGATTGCTGCTGGAGACGCTGGGTTTCCAATACGCGCTCTACGCGATGGCCGGGGCGCTCGCGCTGGTGCTCGTCGCGGTGAGCCTGTCGCTGCCCGCCTTCATGGGGCGGGCCAAGGCGAGCGGCAGCGCGAAGGAGCTCTTCGGCAAGAGCCGCGCCATCAACCTGCTCGCGGCGGCGCGGGTGATGCTGTTTGGCGCGCGCGACGTCTGGTTCGTCGTCGGTCTGCCGGTCTTTCTCTATGCCTCGGGCTGGACCTTCACCATGGTCGGCGGATTTCTCGCCGTGTGGACGATCGGCTACGGCACGGTGCAGGCGCTCGCGCCCTGGCTCGTGCCGCGCTCCGCCGACGGGCTCAGCCGCGAGGTTGGCGCCGCGCGGATCTGGGCAGCGGCGCTCGCCGCGCTCCCCGTCATGATCGCGCTGGCGCTGACCGGGCTCGATCTGCGGCCCGATCTGATCCTGGTGACGGGTCTGCTCGTCTTCGGCTTTGCCTTTGCGGTGAATTCCTCCGTGCATTCCTATCTGATCCTCGCCTATGCCGGCTCGAAGAAGGCGGCGGAGGATGTCGGATTCTACTATGCGGCGAATGCGGCGGGGCGCTTTACCGGCACGCTGCTCTCGGGCCTGCTCTACCAGTATGGCGGCATCCATGCCTGCCTGATCGGCTCCGCCGTCATGCTCACCGCGTGTTTTGCCTTCACGCTCACCCTGCCGCGCGGGCAGGCCGGGCTCTCCGCACCTGCGGAATGACGGGATTGCGCATGTTTGCCGGCATCGGGAGCGATGTTTGCGCGAAAGCGGTTTCTTCGCGGGTGAACATGCTCTAAATACCCCGTTTCGCAATGAACGGGCTCGTCCATGTCCCATAACAGTTTCGGCCATCTGTTTCGCGTCACCACCTTCGGCGAGAGCCACGGGCCCGCCCTCGGCTGCGTGGTCGACGGCTGTCCGCCGCAGATCCCGCTCACCGTCGAGGAGATCCAGGCCGAGCTTGACCGGCGGCGGCCGGGCCAGTCGCGCTTCACCACGCAAAGGCGCGAGCCGGATCAGGTGCGCATCCTCTCCGGCGTGTTCCAGGATGAGCGCATGCCGCAGCAGGTGACGACGGGCACGCCGATCGCGCTGATGATCGAGAATGTCGACCAGCGCTCGAAGGATTATTCCGACATCCGCGACAAGTACCGTCCCGGCCATGCGGATTACCCCTATGATATCAAGTACGGCGTGCGCGATTATCGCGGCGGCGGGCGCTCCTCGGCGCGCGAGACGGCGGCGCGGGTCGCAGCCGGTGCCATCGCCCGCAAGGTCGTGCCGGGCCTGCGCGTACGCGGCGCGCTGGTGCAGATGGGGCCGCATGCGATCGATCGCGGCAACTGGGACTGGGACGAGATCGCGCGCAACCCGTTCTTCTGCCCCGATGCGAAGGCTGCTGCCTTCTACGCCGATTATCTCGACGGCATCCGCAAATCCGGCTCCTCCATCGGCGCGGTGATCGAGGTCGTGGCCGAGGGCGTGCCGCCGGGGCTGGGTGCGCCGGTCTATGGCAAGCTCGATACCGAGATCGCCGCGGCGCTGATGTCGATCAATGCGGTCAAGGGCGTCGAGATCGGCGCCGGTTTCGCCGCAGCCGCTTTGACCGGCGAGGAAAACGCGGATGAAATGCGCCCCGGCAACGGGGATGCCCCCACCTTCACCAGCAATCAGGCAGGCGGCATTCTCGGCGGCATCTCCACCGGCCAGCCGGTGGTGGCGCGCTTTGCCGTCAAGCCGACCTCCTCGATCCTGACCCCGCGCGCCACCGTGACGCGCGACAACGCCGAGGCCGATATCCTCACCAAGGGCCGCCACGACCCCTGTGTGGGCATCCGCGCCGTCCCGGTCGGCGAGGCCATGCTGGCCTGCGTCATCGCCGATCACTATCTCAGACATCGCGGCCAGGTCGGCGAAAGCACCCCCTGGCCCGCAGGCGGTTCCTGATCGCCACCCCTCCATCACCATTGTGAGCCACCATGCCCCAATCCGTCACTGAAGCCATCGAAGCCTTTGCCGCCGGCGAGATCGTCATCGTCACCGATGACGACGATCGCGAGAACGAAGGCGATCTGATCGTCGCGGCAACGCATTGCACGCCGGAGAAGATGGCCTTCATCATCCGCCATACCTGCGGCATCGTCTGCGCGCCGCTGACGCAGGCCGAGGCCCGCCGGCTGCGGCTGGACCCGATGGTGCCCTCCAACGATGCGCCGCTGGGGACTGCCTTCACCGTCTCCGTCGATACCCGCCACGGGCTGACCACCGGCATCTCCGCCGAGCAGCGCTGCAACACCGTGCGCGCGCTCGCCAACGGCAATATGGGCGCGGGTGACTTCGTGCGCCCCGGCCATGTCTTCCCGCTGATCGCCAAGGAGGGCGGCGTGCTGATGCGCTCGGGCCATACCGAAGCGGCGGTGGATCTGTGCAAGCTCGCCGGCCTGCCGGAAGTCGGGGTGATCTGCGAACTCGCCAATGACGACGGCACCGTGATGAAGGGCGAGCAGATCACCGCCTTCGGGGAGAAGCACGGCCTCAAGCGCGTCTCCGTCGCCGATCTGATCTCCTATCGCCAGGCGCGGGAGAAACTCGTCGAGCGGCTCGGCAGTTTCCCGGTGGAGACCAGATACGGTGAGATGACGGCTTATGCCTATTCCACCCCCTTCGACGAGGTGCAGCATTTCGCCCTGGTCCACGGAGCGATCGGCGATGGCGATAACGTGCTTGCGCGGCTGCACCGCGCCAATGTCGTGACGGATATCTTCCAGGGCGGCGCGAGCCTCGATGCGGCGCTGGCGCGGATCGCGCAGGAAGGTCGCGGCGTCGTGGTCTATCTGCGCGAGGGCACGGCGGGCGTGCCGATGACCTCCTTCAAGGAGGATACCACGGGCACCGAGGCGGAGCGCACGCGCACCTGGCGCGAGGTCGGGCTGGGTGCCCAGATCCTGCGCGATCTGGGCGTTCAGTCGATTCGCAATCTCTCGACATCGAAGCGCGCCTTCGTCGGTCTCGGCGGGTTCGGGATCGAGATCAAGGGCGTCGAGACGCTCTGACGATTATTCAGACGGCGCGGCGGGTGATTCTCTCCGCCGCGTCCCGGCGCGTATGTGCCTCAGGCGAATTCCAGAATCACCGCATCGACGGCGAGGCTGTCACCTTCCCTCGCGACGATCTTCGCGATCGTGCCCTCGCGCTCGGCGCGCAGCACGTTTTCCATCTTCATCGCCTCGACCATGACCAGCGGCTCGCCGATCTTGACCTCCTGGCCCTCGCTCACGAGAAGCGAGCGCACCAGCCCGGGCATCGGACAGAGCAGCTGCTTGGTGGCGCCGGCATCGCGCTTTTCCGGCATGATTGCGGCGAGATCGGCCTCGCGGCGGGTATAGACGCGGATATCGGCGAAGGCGCCGGCATGGGAGAGCTGCACGCCGTTGAGGATGGTGCGCACCTGCATCGCCACCGGCGTGCCGTCGATCGTGCCGGTCCAGACCGGGTCACCCGGTTTCCAGCCACTGGCGACGAGGATGCGGGTTCCATCCGCAAAATCCACGGCGAGCTGGCCTTCGGCCTCGCAGATCGTGATGTCGTGGCGTTCACTGCCCAGCATGACGGAACGGTCGCGGGTGAAGCGCACCGCTTCATCGGGGCGCATCTGGCCGCTGATGCGGCGCTTGCGCTCGTTGAGCAGGTGGTCGATCTGCGCGCCCACCGCCGCGATACGCAGGGCGACCACGCCCTCCGGCGCCGGCAGGGCGAAACCGTCGGGGAATTCCTCGGCGATGAAGCCCGTCGAGAGCCGCCCCTCGCGCCAGCGCGGATGCGCCATCAGGGCGGAGAGGAAGGGGATGTTGTGGCGGATCCCGTCG
>PXAW01000034.1 GCA_003567055.1 Hyphomicrobiales bacterium | reverse complement strand
AGGTGACGCAGGTCTCGTCGCATTTCATCAATGATTTCGGCGATGACGGCGCGCTCGTCGTCGGCGTCTCCTTCTCGGGTGGGGGGATGCGCGCGGCGGCTTTCGCCCATGGCGTCCTGAGCGCGCTCGACGAGACGGTGATCGACGAGGAGCCGCGCCGGCGCAAGGTGACCGACAGTATCCGCATGGTCTCCGGCACCTCCGGCGGCGCCGTGGCGGCGGCCTATTTCGGCTATCGCGGCCCGGGCGAATTCCGCGATTTCCGCGAGCGGTTCCTCGCACAGGATATCGAGGCCAGTCTGCGCACCAGCGTGGCTGCGCCGGGCAACCTGATCCGCGCCTGGCAAGGCGGCGTGAACGACCGCAGCGGCTTCGCCGACTGGCTGGACACCAACCTGTTCGACGGCACGACTTACGCGCATTTCAACCACGACCGCGCGCCGGAAATCTGGCTGACAGCCTCGGATATCTATAACGGCGTGCCCTTCATCTTCACCCATGACACCTTCGCCGCCCTGTGCAGCGACCTCGATCAGGTGCGCATCGCCGATGCGGTCGCCGCCTCAGCCGCCTTCCCCGTCGCCTTCGCGCCGATCGACGTCGCGGCGAACGGCCCGGATTGCGGCTATAGCAAGCCGCCCTGGCTCACCCGCGCGATCGAGGATCCCCGCGCCTCGCTGCGGCTGAAGGCGCATGCGAAGGCGCTGGGCACATACCGCGAGGATAATCGCCTCGCGACGGTGCGGCTGCTTGATGGCGGGCTGACCGACAATATCGGCGTGACCGGTTTCGCGCTGGAGCGCGCGAGCGCGGATACGCCGTTCGGCCCGCTGACGGCGGAGCAGGCGGTGAAGCTGCAAAAGCTGCTCTTCATCGTCACCGATGCCGGCAAGGCGCCGGCGCCGGAATGGGGCATGCGTGAGCGCGGGCCCGGTCTCGCCGAGCTCATCCCCGCCCTGTCCCACACCGCAATCAGCTCATCCGTGCGCAAGGGTTTCGACGCCCTCGCCATGGCGGTGCGCGCATGGCAGGAGGAGATCATCCGCTTCCGCTGCAGCCTCCCGTCGCGCGAGGTTGCGCGGCTGCGCGGCAGCACGACAGGCTGGGATTGCCGCGACGTGAACATCACCGTCGAACTGCTCTCCTTCCGCGATTTAGAACCGGAATTCCAGCGCGAGCTCAACCGCGTGCCGACACGCCTGACGCTCGATGCCAGACAGGTCGATCTCGTCGTCGATGCCGGGCGCCGGGCCGTGCGCGAAAACGCGGCGATCCGCGAAGCCGTCACCCGGATCCGCCGCAGCGCGGGCGTCCGGGGCGCGCCCTGGCCGGGATACTGAATCAGCGCGCGTTGAAAATATTCCTATGATGCCTATCTGTCCCGGGCAATGCATGCAGAGGACATGATATGAGCCCTGATACCATCTCCGATAATAACCGCCGCGCGGGCTTGCGCCTGAAATCCGAGATCGCCGGAATAACGGCGCGCCTCGCCCTCTCGCGGCTGACGGCGAGTCTGCGCGAAAGGCGACCGGACCATGCAAGCGACGCGATGGCCGACCCGTTGCTCCCCAAGCATTGGCGACGCCAGCCGCGCGTGCCGGCGGGATCACCCGATGGCGGACAATGGACATCCGGTGGCGGTGGCGGGGCGCGCGTGGAGCGTGTGAGTCGGACGCCGCGCCGGAATAATCCGCAGAATCGTGGCGCGGCGCCGCGAAACCAGATCGTCATGCATCAGGGAAGGCGGATCGAGGTCACGCGTCAGGAATATATCGCCTATCACAGCAGCGCGCGGCGCGCGAACATGCTGACGGACCTGGTTCGCAGATATGACCCGAACTGGCGCCCGAACCCGTCGATCTCGCAGGGACTTCCGGGCGCCATCCGCGACCAGCAATATCGTGGCGACCAGGCCCTGCAACGCCTTCAGGAACTGCGCCCGGTCTTCTTGCGGGAGCAGAACATCAACCATATCCTCTACCCATTGGGCAGGCCGGTGGGCTATGTCCATGGCACACGCGATGCGAATATCAGGACCGTCAATCGCAGCCAGTTCACACAGCTTCTGGCGCAGCTGACGCGCGGCGCGCGGCGAATCGACTCGCAGATGGGCCGGGGCGAGGTCTATATCAGGCCGGACGGCGTCACGGTGAATGTGCGCTACAGCCGGGGCAGCAATGGTCTGACGCTCGATATAGGCTGGCCACGCGGCACGGAGCCGCGAATATGGAAGATACATTTTCAAAGTCGCATTGACTGGAAGGGATTACGCCTGATGACAAAATCCTACGCCTTGAGCGACTATGCTTCGATCGCACATCCCGGAATAAAGCGTCATACCGTCAGGGACGCGGTCTTTCAGAATATGGAAATCAAAAAACCGATTGAGGGGATAACCTTCAAGGAATTTTGTCTGCGCCTACTCGATGACTGGGGTTCGGAATTTCCTCGCAACCTGAACAATCTCACGCGTGAACTCGATTCCGGTTTTCGTTTCGAAGGCGAAGAACTCGTCCAGGCCAAGCTCTACCTGCTTACCGTCCTCATCGGCCACGGCATGGTGCCGATGACCTATGGCTACGGGGATTACGAATACGATCCGGAATACGCCTATGGCGAAACCCCGCAGGAGATCATCGACAACCTGCATGCAGACTGGTGCGCGCGCGAGCTCGATACCCCGGACATGCCGGCGCTGATGCTCGGATGGGAGCGCGAATGCGGCGGGTTTTATCCGGATGCGGATGGGGAAGCCGACGCGGGCTGAGCGCGCCGCCTCACCTGCGCCCGAACAGGCGTTCGATATCGCTGCGTTTGAGCGCGACATAGGTGGGGCGGCCGTGGTTGCACTGCCCGGAGAGCGGCGTCGCCTCCATTTCCCGCAGGAGCGCATCCATCTCCTGCGGGCGCAGACGCCGCCCGGCGCGGATCGAGCCGTGGCAGGAGATGCGCGAGAGCACCGCATCGAGCCGGCGCGTCAGCGGCGCCGCCTCCCCGGTCTCGGCCAGCGCATCGGCGACGTCGCGCACCAGCGCCGCGAGATCGCCCTCGGCGAGCGCTGCGGGCACCTCGCGCAGCGCGACGGCATCGGGGCCGAACGGTTCGAGCACGAGGCCGAGCTCGGCGAGCGCCTCCCCCGCATCGCCCAGACGCGCGACATCCAGCGGATCGAGCTCCACGATCTCGGGGATGAGCAGGATCTGCCGGGCAATGCCGCTCTGCGCCCGCTCGCGCTTGAGGCGTTCATAGACGAGCCGCTCATGCGCGGCATGCTGGTCGACGATGACGATGCCGTCGCGGGTCTGCGCGACGATATAGGTCTCGTGCAGTTGCGCCCGTGCCGCGCCGAGCGGATAGGCCTCGCGGGCGGGCGCGTCCTCCCCCTCCCCCTCCTCCGTTTGAATATCCGCCCCGGCGACGGCCTCCTGCCGCGCATCCGCTCCCGGCGCGAAGGCCTCGAACGCGGCCTGCCCCGCTTCGGCGAAACCGGTCACGCCTTCATGCGGCGCCTGCCAGCTCTGCGCGAGGGAAGCTCCCCCATGATAAGCGCCTGCATGCGGGCGCGGCGGCGGGGTGAAGCCGCACGCGCCGTATCCGCCGCCATATCCCCCACCATGCGCCCGCATCGCCCCGAGCATCTCCGTCCCGCCGGTGGTGGCGGCGCGGTGGCCGGCGCGGGCGAGCGCATCGCGGATCGCGGAGACGACGAGGGAGCGGATCAACCCCGGCTCACGAAAGCGGACCTCGGTCTTGGCGGGGTGGACATTGACGTCGACGATGGCCGGATCGCAGGTGATAAACAGCGCGAGCACGGGATGGCGATCGGAGGCCATCACGTCGGCATAGCCGCCGCGCACCGCCGAGAGCAGCAGCTTGTCGCGCACCGGGCGCCCGTTCACGACGAAATGGATCTGCGCGCCATTGCCGCGATGATAGGTCGGCAGGCCGATCATGCCCGAGAGCGCGAACCCCTCGCGGGCGGCATCGACGGCAATGGCATTATCGGGGAAATCGCGCCCCAGCACACGCCCGAGCCGCCGCGTCAGGCCCGCAGGGGCGCCCTCCTCCGCCGGCCAGGTGAAATCGGTGAGATGCTCGCCGGTGAGCGAGAAGCGGATCTGCGGATGCGCCACGGCGAGCCGGCGCACCACCTCCGCCACCGCCTGCGCCTCGGCGCGATCGCTCTTGAGGAATTTGAGCCGCGCCGGCGTCGCCATGAACAGATCCGCCACGTCGATCCGGGTGCCGGGCATGGCGGAGGCGGGACGCGGCTCACCGCGCGCACCGGCATCGACCTGGAGCATCAGGCCGCTCGGCGCATCCGCGCGGCGGGTGGCGATGCTGAGCCGGCTCACCGCCGCGATCGAGGGCAGCGCCTCGCCGCGAAAGCCGAGCGTGCGGATATCGGAGAGGTTGCCCTCGGGCAGTTTGGAGGTGGCGTGGCGCTCCACCGCGAGGACGAGATCCGCCTCGTCCATGACGCGCCCGTCATCGGTGACGCGGATCAGGCGCCGCCCGCCATCCCCGATCTCGACCGCAATGCTGCGCGCGCCGGCATCGATGGCGTTCTCGACGAGTTCCTTCACCGCCGAAGCGGGCCGCTCCACCACCTCGCCGGCGGCGATGCGGTCGATCAGGACGGGATCGAGGCGGCGGATGACGCTCATGCTGCGGCGGTCTCGACAGATGACTGCACCGGGCGACGGCGCCGCCCGATTCGGGAACCCTCAGCATAAGCCGCCCGCACGCGCGATGCATCCCCGCGCGCGGGCCCGCCGCCGGCTGTCAACAGCCTCAGATCGTGACGATGACCCGCCCGCGGATCTTGCCGGCGAGGATGTCGGGGGCGCGGTCGATCACCTCTTCGAGGCTGATCGTCGTCGCCATCGCCTCGAGCGCGCCGGCATCGAGATCATGGGCGAGCCGCGTCCAGGCCGCGCGGCGGCGCGCGATCGGGCACATCACCGAATCGACACCAAGCAGCGCGACTCCGCGCCGGATGAACGGGGCGACACTCGACGGCAGATCCATGCCGCCCGCAAGCCCGCAAGCGGCGACGGCCCCGCCATAGCGCGTCATCGAGAGGACGTTCGCGAGCGTGGTCGAGCCGACGGAATCGACGCCCGCGATCCAGCGCTCCTTGCCGAGCGGGCGCGGCTTCTGCGCGAGCTCCTCACGGTCGATGACGCTCGTTGCACCGAGGCCCTTCAGATAATCCGCTTCGCTCACGCGCCCGGTGGAGGCGATCACCTCCCAGCCGGCCCTGGCCAGCAGCGCGATCGCCACCGAACCGACGCCGCCGGCGGCACCGGTCACCACGACCGGGCCCTGATCCGGCGTAAGCCCGTGCTGCTCCAGCGCCATCACGCACAGCATCGCCGTATAGCCGGCCGTGCCGATCGCCATGGCCTGGGCCGGGGTCATGCCCTCGGGAAGGCGCACCAGCCAGTCACCCTTGACCCGCGCCATCTCGGCATAGCCGCCCAGATGCGTCTCGCCGAGCCCCCAGCCGTTAAGGATCACCGCATCACCCGGCTTGAATTCGGGGTGGTCGGATTGCTCGACCGTGCCTGCGAAATCGATCCCGGCGATCATCGGAAACCGGCGCACCACTGGCGCCTTGCCCGTGACGGCGAGGCCGTCCTTGTAATTGAGCGTGGAATGGCTGACGCGCACGGTGACGTCACCCTCCATCAACTCGCCCTGCGGAAAATCCTTCAAGGCCGTGCTGGTGCCGGCCTCTGTCTTCTCGACGACGATCGCCTTCATGCGTCCCTCCGGATGTTTCGCCGGAAGGTCTCACGGTTTGGCGGCCATGCGCAAGGCGGCGGGCGGTGCGAGTCCGCCGAAGCCTCTGACCGGGATTGATCACAAGAGAATGATACCGCCCGTATCACGCATTCCAGAATCCTCATTCTACGATTCTGGATGATTATTGCTTGCACTCGGATTTGCAAGAGCATGCGCGCGGTTTCGTATCCTCGTCACCGCAGCTTCCGCAGGTCAAGCCGACGCTCACAGTGCCCGACCTCTGTATGGCAAGCGATTACGAAGACACCCCGCGCGGCTTGGCGGTCATTCACCTCGGCCAGCGGCTTACGCCGCTGGCCGTATCGCGATCAGCGAAATCCGTTCTGCGCGCGCGATACTCAGATTCCGCCACCGTTCCGGGTCGGATTTCTATAATTCTCCGCGAGTGCAAGCATCCGGTCGACGAATGCGGGGCTGAAATGCTCCTTCAGGCGCGGACCGATATCAGTGGGGGGATGATAAGTCGGAAAGCCGCCACCCTGGTTCGGCGCCAAGGGATAATCCGCGATGAGGCGGGCAAACACGTCGAGCGTTCCGCGGAAGATGCCGGGGAAACCGAGGGAGTTGTTGATCTGGTTGTTGAAGTCGGACCGTCCGGTACCGATCACCTTCGCACCCGCTTCCTCAGCCTCCCAGGGCCAGATCTCCGGCACAGGGT
>PXAW01000526.1 GCA_003567055.1 Hyphomicrobiales bacterium | reverse complement strand
GGAACCAGCTCTCGCAGGGCGCACAGCGCACCATGCTGCAGCGCCTGATCAGCCAGTTCAACAATCTCTTCATCTATCTGTTGCTCGTCGCCGGCGTGATCACGGCGCTGCTCGGCGAATGGCTCGACAGCGGCGTCATCTTCGCCGTCGTCCTGATCATCGCCATTATCGGCTTCATCCAGGAAGGCCGCGCCGAGCAGGCGCTGGAGAGCGTGCGCGACATTCTCTCCAGCGACGCCTTCGCGCGGCGCCGGGGCAAGAAGCGCAAGATCGACGCCGAGGAACTCGTCCCCGGCGATATCGTCTATCTCGAAGCGGGCGACCGGGTGCCCGCGGATCTGCGGCTGATCAGGATCAAGAACCTGCAGACGCAGGAAGCGGCGCTGACCGGCGAATCGACCGCCGTCGAGAAGAAGACCGATCCGGTCGAGGAGGGTGCCGATCTCGGTGATCGTCTGTGCATGGCCTATTCCGGCACGCTGGTCACCGCGGGAACCGGCACCGGCGTGGTCACGGCGATCGGCGACAGGACCGAGATCGGGCGCATCAGCGGGCTGCTCAAGGATGTCGAGACCCTCAAGACGCCGCTGATGCAGCGCCTCGATTCCTTCACCAAGGTGCTCTCCGTCGTCATCATCGGCATCGCCGCGCTGACTTTCGCGGTCGGCGTGCTGGTCTGGGGGCGCGAATGGGCGGAGATGTTCTTCGCCGCCGTCTCCATCGCGGTCGCGGCCATTCCCGAAGGCCTGCCCGCCGTGATGACGGTGACGCTCGCCATCGGCGTCGAGCGCATGGCGCGGCGCAACGCCATCATCCGCCGCCTGCCCGCCGTCGAGACGCTCGGTTCGGTCACCACGATCTGCGCCGACAAGACCGGCACGCTCACGCGCAACGAAATGACAGCGAAGACCGTGCGCTCGGGCGCGCGCGACATCGCGGTCGAGGGGGTGGGCTATGAGCCCAGGGGCGGCTTCACCAGCGACGAGAAGGAGCTGGAGATCGAAAAGGGCATGCTCGCCCATGAGATGATCCGCGCCGGGCTGTTGTGCAACGATGCCGAGCTCGTCCAGAAGGGCGAGAATTCCGGCAAATCCTCTTCCGACAAGTCCTCTTCCGACAAAGCCTCTTCCGACAAGTCATCCTGGGAGCCGGAAGGCGATCCCACCGAGGCGGCCTTGATCGTGCTCGCGCGCAAGGCCGGGTTCGATCCCGACAAGGAGCACAAGGATTACCCGCGCCTCGATTCCATCCCCTTCTCCTCCGAGCGCCGCTACATGGCGACCCTCAACCACGACCATGACGGCAACCACGTCATCTATGTGAAGGGCGCGCCGGAGCGCATCCTGGAAATGTGCACGAGCGAGCAGGGCGAGGAGGATACCGGCGATCTCGACAAGGATGCCTGGATGGAGCGTGCCGACGACATCGCCGGACGCGGCCAGCGTCTGCTCGCGGTGGCGAGGAAGGATGTGTCGGAGCAATCCGAGCTCACGGAAGAGCATGTGGAGAAGGGCGAACTCGTCTTCCTCGGCCTGTTCGGCCTGATGGACCCGCCGCGCGACGAGGCGATCGATTCGGTGCGTGTCTGTCATGATGCGGGCATCAACGTGAAGATGATCACCGGCGACCATGCCGCTACCGCGCGCGCCGTGGCGAAGGAACTCGGCCTGAAGCATACCGACAAGGTGGTCACCGGGCGCGAGCTGGAGGATGTCTCCGACGAGGATCTGCCGCAGCTGGCGCTGGATGTGGACGTGTTCGCCCGCGCCAGCCCCGAGCACAAGCTGCGGCTCGTCAAGGCGCTGCAATCGAAGCGCGAGATCTGCGCCATGACCGGCGATGGCGTCAACGATGCTCCGGCGCTCAAGCGCGCCGATGTCGGCATCAGCATGGGCCAGAAGGGCACCGAGGCCGCCCGCGAGGCCTCCGCCATGGTGCTCGCCGATGACAATTTCGCCTCGATCCAGCGCGCCATCGAGGAGGGGCGGACGGTCTATGACAATCTGCGCAAGGCCATCCTCTTCATCCTGCCCACCAATGCCGCGCAGGCGCTGATCGTGGTCACGGCCATCATGGCGGGGCTGGTGCTGCCGGTGAGCCCGGTGCAGATCCTGTGGGTCAACATGATCACCGCCGTCACGCTCGGCATCGCCTTCGCCTGGGAGAAGGCCGAGGGCAACGTCATGAAACGCAGGCCCCAGCCCGTCGACGAGCCGCTGCTGACACCCTTCGTGATCTGGCGCACCCTGTTCGTCGGCGCGATCCTGCTGATCGGCGCCGGAACGCTCTTCCTCACCCATAACGATGTGGATGGCGGCACGCTCGACTATGCCCGCACCATGGCGGTGAACGGGCTGGTGATGGGTCAGATCTTCTATCTGCTCAACACCCGCTACTTCACCGCGCCGGCTTATACGGCGGAGGGGATCACCGGCAACCGGGTGGTGCTCATCGCCATCGGCGTCTGTGTGGCGCTGCAGCTGCTGTTTACCTACGCGCCGTTCATGAACCTGCTGTTCGAGACCGCGCCGCTCGATGCGGCGGCCTGGGCGAAATGCATCGCGGTGGGTGTCGTCGTCTTCGTGCTTGTGGAGGCGGAAAAGGCTCTGGCGCGGGCGGGCAAACACCCCTTCGCCCGCGATTTCAGTCAACCGGCGTGAGCAAGCCGGATCGGGAGGCATGATGAGCGGATTGAAAGCGGTTCTGTTCGATATGGACGGTGTCATCACCGACACGGCCCGCGCCCATGCGCAGGCCTGGAAGGCGCTGTTCGACGGTTATCTCGCCGAGCATCATCCGGACGAGCCGGAATTCGACATCGACGCGGATTACCGCGCCCATGTGGACGGCAAGCCGCGCTATGACGGCGTGCGCGACTTCCTCGCCTCGCGCGGCATCAGCCTGCCGCAGGGCAGCCCGGAGGATGAGCCGGGGACGCAGACGATCTGCGGGCTGGGCAATACGAAGAATGTCGCGTTCAACCGCTGGATATCGGAAAACCCGGTCGAGCCCTATCCCGGTACGCTGGCCCTGCTCGATGCGCTTGATGAGGCGGGGATTGCGAGCGCGCTGTTCACGTCGAGCCGCAACGCCGATGCCGTGCTCGCGGCGGCGGGGCTCTCCGATCGCTTCAAGGTGCGCATCGACGGCGTGGTCATGGCAAGGCGCGGCCTGCCGGGCAAGCCCGACCCCGCCATCATGCACCAGGCCGCCGACGGGCTTGGAGTCGCGCCCGGTGATTGCGCCATTGTCGAGGATGCGGTCTCGGGCGTGCAGGCCGGGGCGAAGGGCGGGTTCGCGCAGGTGATCGGCGTGGCGCGCGAGGACAATGCCGAGGAGCTCGATGAGGGCGGCGCGGATATCGTCGTGCGCGATCTCGCGGAGTTGCGCCTCGATGGCGGGCGGCTGGCCACGCGCACCCTTCACGGCCTGCCGGATGCGCTCGCCGCGATGGATGCAATCGCCGCCCGGCTCGAAGGCAAGCGCGCGGCCATCTTTCTCGATTACGACGGCACGCTCTCGCCCATCGTCGACAATCCCGATGATGCCGTCTTGAGCGACGGCATGCGCGGCGCGATCGACCGGCTCTCGCAGGTCGCTGCCGTGGCGATCGTCTCGGGCCGCGATCTCGATGACGTGCGCCGCTTCGTGCAGCTCGATCATCTCTATTTCGCCGGCAGCCACGGTTTCGACATGGCCGGCCCCGATGGCTGGCGCCACATCGTGGAGAAGGGCAAGGCCTTCCTGCCCGCCCTCGATGCGGCGACGAAGGAGCTCGAAGAGGCGCTGTCGGGGATCAAGGGCGCCCGGGTCGAGCGCAAGAAATTCTCCCTCGCCGTGCATTACCGGCAGGTCGCGGCGGGTGACGAGGCCGAGGTCGAGCGGATCGTGCGTCAGGTGGTGGAGGAAAACGGCAAGCTGCGGGCTTCCGGCGGCAAGAAGGTCTTCGACGTCAAGCCCCGCGCCGACTGGCACAAGGGCCGCGCCGTCCTCGCCCTGCTCGACACGCTCGATCTCGCCGGCGACGATGTCCTGACCTTCTATTGCGGCGACGACACCACCGACGAGGATGCCTTCCGGGTGCTTGCGCGCGAGGGCATCGGCGTGGTCGTGCGCGACAAGGCCGACCGCGCCAGCGCGGCGCGCTATGCCCTCGACGATGTCGCGGCGGTCGAGCGCTTTCTCGCAGCACTCGCGGCGCAGATCGGGCGCGGCTGAACCAATCGCGGCTTTTGCGCGTTGGCGGGCATGACCATGAGCATGACCATGATCCATGGCCTTTGCCGGCAGGCGCCTTCCTGTGATGCCACAGGGGCCGCGACAAGCGGGGCGCGCCCGGCGGCGAAGCAGCAAAGGAGCCCGTCCATGACCCGCCAGCCATCATCCGATACGCATCACGCCTTCACCTTCCCCTTGACCTTCCCCCGCCTCGGCGCCGGCATCGCCGCCGCAACGCTCGCCATCGCGATGAGCGCGCTCGCGCCACACCAGGCGGCGGCGGAAGAACCCTTCGTGGTCTGTGATGCGCAGCCCGCCCTCGAGCAGTTCCTCGCCAGCGACGGCGATTTCATGCCCGATGGCTGCCGGGTGATGCGGCTTTCCACGCTCGACACCGATCACGGGCGGATCTGTGTCATGGAATTCGATGAATCCGACGATCCCGGCCTGATGGACCGGCTGACCGATGCCGCCCTGCCCAGCACCTGGTGGATGCGCTGCGCGGATCTGCAGGATTCCATGTGATTGCATGTGGTCAGGCCCGCGAGGGGCGCATATGAGCGAGGAACTCAGGCCACGCCAGAGACAGGCGCATCAGCCCGGGCGCGAGGATGCGATGCAGCCCCGGCCCGATTCGACGCCGCGCTTCAAGGGCTCGGGACGGCTCGATGGCAAGGTGGCGCTGATCACCGGCGGTGACAGCGGCATCGGTCGCGCCGTCGCCCGGGCCATGGCGCGCGAGGGCGCCGAGATCGCCGTCGCCTTTCTCGACGAGCATGACGATGCGCGCGAAACCTGCGCACTCGTTGCGGATGAGGGGCGCGAGGCGCTGGCCGTGGCGGGCGATATCGGCGATCCGGCCCATGCCGATGCGCTGGTCGCGCAGGTCGTCGCGCGGTTCGGGCGGCTCGACATTCTCGTCAACAATGCCGCCGAGCAGCATGAATGCGACGATCTGACGGAAATCACGCCCGATCAGCTGGAGCGGACCTTCCGGAGCAATGTCTTCGGCTATTTCTACGTCACCCAGGCCGCCCTGCCGGCCCTGCGCGCGAGCCGGGGCGCGATCGTCAATTCAACCTCCGTCACCGCCTATCGCGGCTCGCCGAAGCTGATCGATTATGCCGCGACGCGCGGTGCCATCGTGGCCTTTACCCGCTCGCTCTCCATCGCCTTGCAGAAGGATGGTGTGCGGGTGAACGCGGTGGCGCCGGGGCCGATCTGGACGCCGCTGATCCCGGCCTCCTTCGACGAGGAGCGTACCGCCACGCATGGATCCGGCGCCCCGATGCAGCGCGCCGGCCAGCCCTGCGAGATCGCCCCGAGCTACGTCTTCCTCGCCAGCGCCGATGCCAGCTACATGTCCGGCCAGGTGCTGCATCCCAATGGCGGCGAGATCATCGGAGGATGATCCCGCGGCTTGTCACTGGACGAGGCGTGGGCCACCCATGGGGGTGCTCTCGTTCTCCGACAGGATGCCGAGACGGCGCGCGACTTCCGAATAGGCCTCGATCAGGCCACCAAGATCGCGGCGGAAGCGGTCCTTGTCCATCTTGTCGTTCGACTTGATGTCCCACAGCCGGCAGGAATCGGGCGAGATCTCGTCGGCGAGGACGATGCGCATCATCTCCCCCTCCCACAGACGCCCGGTCTCCATCTTGAAATCGACGAGGCGGATGCCGACGCCGAGGAAGAGGCCGGAGAGAAAGTCGTTGACGCGGATGGCGAGCGCCATGATGTCGTCGATCTCCTGCGGCGTGGCCCAGCCGAAGGCGGTGATGTGCTCTTCCGAGACCATCGGATCGTCGAGCTTGTCGCTTTTATAGTAGAACTCGATGATCGAGCGCGGCAGCTGCGTGCCTTCCTCGATCCCGAGCCGCTTGGCCAGCGAGCCGGCGGCGACGTTGCGCACCACCACTTCCAGCGGGATGATCTCCACCTCGCGGATCAACTGCTCGCGCATGTTGAGCCGGCGGATGAAATGGGTGGGAACGCCGATATCATTGAGATTCTGGAAAATGAACTCGCTGATCCGGTTGTTCAGCACGCCCTTCCCGTCGATGATCTCGTGTTTCTTGGCGTTGAATGCAGTCGCGTCATCCTTGAAATGCTGGATGAGCGTCCCGGGCTCCGGTCCCTCGAAAAGGACCTTGGCCTTGCCCTCGTAGATGCGACGGCGGCGATTCATGGGCGTGTACCGTGTTCTGTTGAAGTCCATAGGGAGGGTTGCGGCTCCTGTATCCGATCGGCTGCGCGGCTTGACCCGACGCGGTCGAACGGCTTGG
>PXAW01000539.1 GCA_003567055.1 Hyphomicrobiales bacterium | reverse complement strand
TCGTCGACGATACGCGTCTGACCTGGAGCGCCGGCGTGGCTTCGGTCCTCGACAGCGCCAGCATCGCCGATGGCCGCGAGGTCGGTGCGATCGAAGTGCGCAACGCCGGAGACGACGCGCCGCTCGTCCACGACATCACCTTCGCCTTCGTCGTCCAGGCCTTTCACCCGGAACTCCCGGTCCTGACCAGTAACGGCTGGGTCGAGCTCGAGCCGGATTCGCGCTGATCGCGTTCGAGATGATGCAAAAAAATGGCCCGCCGGTAAGGCGGGCCAGTCGGGTCTCGGTTCGATTTGGAGCCGACCCGGGCGATTGGGCCCGTTCGGCTCGGAAAACTCAGTGAACGGGCAGCGCCTCGCCGGGGGCGCTGGCAACGGGAACGCCCTGAATGTCGTCGCGCTCGTAGATGTCGTCCCGGAAATTCACGGTTCCATCGGGCGTCGCCCAGGCCGTGATATAGGTCCAGTAGACATTCACCGGGCGCGACAGGCGCGCATCCAGGCGCTCGCCGGAACGGAAGGCATCGTCGATCGCGCCACGATCCCAGCCGTCGGTTTCCGCGAGAAGGAACTCCACGAAGTCACGCACGCTCTGCACGCGCACGCAGCCGGAGGAGACGAAGCGGAAATCCTCGCCGAAAATGCCGCGCGACGGCGTATCATGCATGTAGACGCCGTGCGGATTGGGGATGTTGATGCGCACGAAACCCATCGAATTCAAGTCACCGCCCGGATCCTGACGGAACAGGTAGCGGGTCGCCTCGTTCGAGCTCCAGTCGATGTTGCGCGGATCGAGCTCCTCGCCCTGATGCGTGAAGACGCGGATCTTGTGATCGGTGAGATAGTTGGGATCCTCGCGCATCTTCGGGATCAGGTCGCGGCGGATGATCGAGACCGGCACGGTCCAGAACGGGTTGAAATTCACCTCGACGATGCGCGAATTGAAGATCGGCGACTGCCGGTCGATCATGCCGACACCGGCCGCGTGGCGCCCGACCACCTCGCCCTGCGCCACGCTCTCGACGCTCGCCGAGGGGATGTTGGTGATGACGTAGCGATCGCCCAGATTGCCGGAATAGGAGCGCAGCCGCGTCACGTTCAGTTCGAGCTGCTGCAGGCGCACGTCAGCCGGCACGTTCAGCGCAGCGACGGTCGACCCGTTCAGCGCGCCCGTCGGCGTCAGCCCGTGACGGGTCTGGAAGCTGCGTACGGCGGCCTCGACGAAGGAATCGAATGTCTGCGAGCCACCCGCGCTGCGATCGAGATCGCCGCTCATGATCAGACGCTGGCGCAGCCGCACAACCGATTCGCCGGTGGTGCCCATACGCAGACGCTCATCCGCGATCCGGCCCCAGCCACCGCGCGCGACGATATCGCGATAGCGATCAATCATCGACTCGGTTGCCGCAAGCGTTTCAGGAGAGAGAATCGGCGTTGCGGAGCGCGCCACCTGGGTGCGCGAGACCGCTTCGTAATTCTGGACCCATTCGGCCTGTGAGCCGAAGGCGAGGTTCTGGGCAGAGGCCGACTGGGTCAGCCCGGCACCGCCGAAAGCCAGTGCGGCGGCTGCGACGGGGCCAGTCAGAAGGAATGTGCGAAAGGGCATGATCGAGGGCACTTCGTCTACCGTGTTGACGCAACGCTCCGGAAGAGGAACGCTGACGAGGATGAAGGATCGTCCTTAACGAAGGATGAGCGATCACCATCAAGTATGACCGCTTGGGCACTTTTGTGGCAACTCACGATGCCGTGGGGATTTCGTCGACGTTGTGTCATCAATGCCACAGCCCCTCTCCCCGACCGGATGCTTCCAGCAGATCCGCCGGCTTCATCCGCAGCGCGATGGCATCCTCGGGCGAGAATGCCTCGCCCGCGCTCTCAGACACCACCCGCACCCTGGTTGACCTCTTCTTCGACGAGATGCTCGACCTCTTCGAGGATACCATCGACATCTGCCGCAGACATCGGCTGGCGCGTGAAGCCGCCCAGCCCCTTCTTGATCTCGTGCACGTCGCGGGTGATCTCGACCGGGCTGCCGACATAGGCCGTCATCAGTTCCGCGAGCGAGCGCAGGGCATGCATGTGGATGCGCTCATAGCCGTGCGAGGCATCCACGCCGAAAGTGATCAGCGCCGCGCGCACGTCATGGCCGGCGACGACCGCCGAGGCGGAATCCGAACGGTAATGGCGGAAGACATCCTTCTGGTAGCGGATGTCATTATCCTTGCAGAGCTTGGCGAGTTTCTGCGTGAGATGGAAATCGAACGGCCCGGTCTGATCCGCCATCGCGAGCGTCACGCCGAACTCGTCCGAATTCTGTCCCGGCGCCGTGGTGCCGTTATCGACGGAGACGATGGCCGCGACGTCATGGGTCAGCGCAGCCGAGGCGCCGACGCCGACCTCCTCGGCGATGGTGAAGAGCCAGTGGATATCCACCGGCGGCTTCTCACCCTCCTCGATCATCGCCTTCAGTGCCGCCATCATCGCCGCAGTCCCGGCCTTGTTGTCGAGATGGCGCGAGACGATGTAGCCGTTATCGAGGAATTCCGGGTCCGGATCGATGGCGATGATGTCGCCCACATCGATGCCGAGCCGCTGCAGATCACGCTTGTCACGCGACATCGCATCGACGCGCAACTCGACATGCGGCCAGCCGATCGGCGCCGTATCGACTTCCTCGTTGAAGCGGTGCCCCGACGCCTTCAGCGGCAGGATCGAGCCGCGATAGGCCCCCTTGTCGGAGAAGATCGTGGCGCGCGCGCCTTCGGCGAAACGCGCCGACCAATGGCCGATCGGGACCAGTTCGAGCCGCCCGTTATCCTTGAGCTGCATCACCTGGGCGCCCAGCGTGTCGAGGTGTGAAACCAGGGCGCGGGCGGGGCGCCTCTCGTGGCCGGGCAGAATGGCGCGGATCACACCGCGCCTGGTCAGCTCGTAACCCAGACCGAGTTTCTCGAGCTCCTGGCAGACATGTCTGACGATGCTGTCGGTATAACCAGTAGGTGAAGGAATCGCGAGCAGGTTGGCCAGCCGCTCGCGGAGATAATCTGTGTCGATCGTCAGTCGCTGCATTTGTCCTTGCGTTCCAGATAGGCCGCCTGGCGTACGGCGGCCGGGATGGAGAGCGGAAAGAGCAGGTCGATGAAACGCTCCGCCGTCGGCTGCGGCTCATGATTCGCCAGACCAGGCCGCTCGTTCGCCTCGATGAAAGCATATTCGGGCTCATAGGGCGAGGGCACCATGAAATCGATCCCCGTGACGGGAATGTCAATGGCCCGCGCCGCACGGATTGCAGCCTCGACGAGACGCGGATGCACGTGGCTCGTCACATCGTGGATCGTGCCGCCCGTATGCAGATTGGCAGTGCGGCGCACGTTCAGGGTGGTGCCCTCCGGCAGGATCGCGTCGAAATCATAGCCCGCCGCCGCGACGGTCCGCTCCGTCTCGCCATCGAGCGGGATCGATGATTCGCCCCCCGTCGCGGCCATGCGCCGCCGGCTCTGGCGCTCGATCAGTTCGCGAATGGTCGTCGCCCCGTCGCCCACGATCTGAGCCGGACGGCGCACCGCTGCCGCCACCACACGGAAATCGATCACCACGAGGCGCAGATCATCGCCCTTGACGCATTGCTCGATCAGCACGCGGTCGCAGTAATTTCGCGCGTCTTCGACGGCTGCTTCGAGCTCGGCCATTGTCTCGACGCCGACCGCGATCCCGCGCCCCTGCTCGCCACGCGCCGGCTTGACGACGACGCTGCCATGGCGTTCGAGGAATTCACGCATCGCCTGCGTGTCCCCGGCGACGAGCTGCTCCGGGACCGAAACCCCGGCCTGCTCCACCATCCGCCGCGTGACGGCCTTGTCGTCGCAGATCGACATCGCGACGGCGCTGGTGAGTTCGCTCAGCGCCTCGCGGCAATGGATCGAGCGCCCGCCATAGAACAGCCGGAAGAAGCCGCCCTCCGCATCGGTCACCTCGACATCGATGCCGCGCCGGCGCGCCTCGTCGACGATGATGCGGGCATAGGGGTTAAGCTCCGCCTCCGGCCCGGGGCCGGCGAAGAGCTTCTCGTTGATGAAGTTCTTGCGCTTGAGCGTGAAGAAGGGCACCCGCTCGAAGCCCAGCTTCTCGTAGAGTGCGATCGCGTGCTCGTTGTCATGCATCACCGAGAGATCCATGAAGGCTGCGCTGCGCGCCTTGAAGTGCTCGGCGAGATGGCGCACCAGCCACTCTCCGATGCGCGGCGGCATGGCCTGGGGATCGACGGCGAGGCACCAGAGCGACGAGCCATGCTCGGGATCGCCGAAAGCGTGATAATGATCCACGCCGGTCACCGTGCCGATGATCTGGCCGGTCGATTCGTCTTCGGCGACGAAGTAGGTGATCGCGCGGCTGTCGCGCTTCGACCAGAAGAATTCCGGCGGCACCGGCACCATGTGGCGCGCGGCATAGATCCGGTTCACCGCCTCCGCATCGGCAGCCGAGGACAGGCGGCGTATGAAGAAACCGCCGGGCCGGCGTCGCGAGGTGCGGTAGCGCGACAGATGCAGGCGGAAGGTATGCGAGGGATCGAGAAACATCTCCTGCGGCGCACTCGCGAGCGCCACATGCGGGTCCTGCACATAGACGGCGATGTCACGCCGGTCCGGGCGCTCGCCGCGCATCGCTTCCACGAGTTCCTCGTGATCATCGAAGGTCTGCCCGAAGAGCAGCCGCCCCCATCCGCAATCGACGATCGCGTTCGGCTGCGGGGTATAGCTGTGATCCGGCTCGGCATAAGCGGGCTGGCGGCGCTGGTCGCGCTCCTGCCGCAGCGAACGTTCCGACCTGGTTGAACGCGTTCTGGTCATTTTGACCCTCTCGTCAGGGGCGTGATCTTATCGCGAAATCAGGACTTTGCGAGGCATTTCGGCGCAGGGCTCCACCCCAGCCTCGATCCCTCCCCTGAGGGGAGGGAGACATGGCTGAGGGGAGGGAGACATGGTGCGCGCTGCATTTTCGGCTCAAAGATCATGTTGCTGCAGCCACATTTCGAGCAGCGCCACCTGCCACAGTTCCGAGCCGCGCAGGGGGGTGATGGCGCTGGTGGGATCCGCAAAGAGGCGGTCGAGGTAATCCTGGTTGAACAGGCCGCGCTCGCGCGCCTTCTGCGAGGTGAGCGAGTCACGCACCATGTCCAGCGTCGGGCCCTGGATGTATTTCAGCGCGGGGACCGGGAAATAGCCCTTGGGCCGGTCGATCACCTCGTTGGGGATGACGAGCCGCGAGGCCTCCTTCAGCACGCCCTTGCCGCCATGGGCGAGATGGTGGCGCGAGGGGATGCGGGCGGCGAGCTCGGCGAGTTCGTAATCGAGGAACGGCACGCGTGCCTCGAGCCCCGAAGCCATGGTCATGTTGTCGACGCGCTTGACCGGATCATCGACCAGCATCACCGTGGAATCGAGGCGCAGGGCCTTGTCGACGGGATCATCGGCGCCGGGCATGGCGAAATGTTTCTCGACGAAGGCGCGCACCTCGTCGCGATCGGCGTGCCAGTGCGGCGCCACATGCTGGCGCATGACCGTGTTCGAGCGATC
Organism: Hyphomicrobiales bacterium; assembly: GCA_003567055.1. Lineage (GTDB taxonomy): Bacteria > Pseudomonadota > Alphaproteobacteria > Rhizobiales > Beijerinckiaceae > Saliniramus. The sequence continues at coordinate 1,003 of PXAW01000539.1, read as the reverse complement.
GAAGAAGGCGTTGGCGTAATCCTCGACGGGATCGTTGGAATTCACCATCTTGGGATACCAGTGATAGCCGGCGAAGATCTCGTCGGCGCCCTGGCCGGACTGGACCACCTTCACATGCTTGGCGACCTCGCGGCTGAGCAGGTAGAAGCCGACATTGTCATAGGAGACCATCGGTTCCGACTGCGCGCGGATCGTGGCGGGCAGCGCCTCCAGCATGTCGGTGGAGGGGATCATCATCTTGGTGTGATCCGTCTCGAAGCGCTTGGCGATGAGATCGGAATAGACGAACTCGTCACCCTTCTCGCCATTGGCCTCCTCGAAGCCGATGGAGAAGGTCTTGAGGCCCTTCTGGCCCTGCTCGGCCAGGAGCCCGACGATCACGCTCGAATCGACACCACCCGAGAGCAGCACGCCCACCGGCACATCGGCGACCATCCGGCGCTTGACCGCGCGGCGCAGCTCCTCGAGGACCATGTCGCGCCATTCATCGAAGGGACGCTCGGCATCCTCGGCGCTGCCGCCATAGTTCAGCTTCCAGAACTGGATGTCCTTCGAGGTGCCGTCCTTCTCGATCACGCGCAGGGTCGCGGGCGGGAGCTTCCGCACGCCCTTGAGCATGGTGTAGGGCGCAGGCACCACGGCGTGGAAGCTCATGTAGAACTGCAGGGCGACCGGGTCGATCGTGGTATCGACCTCGCCGGTGGCGACGATCGCCGGCAGCGAGGAAGCGAAGAACAGCCGCTTGCCCTTCTCGGCGAGATAGAGCGGCTTGATGCCGAAACGGTCACGACCGAGGATCACGCGCCCGGTATCGCGCTCGTGGATGGCGAAGGCGAACATGCCGTTGAAGCGCTGCACGAAATCGAGGCCCCAGGCGTGATACGCCTTGAGAATCACCTCGGTGTCGCCATGCGAGAAGAAGCGATAGCCCATCCCCTGGAGCTCTTCGCGCAGCTCCGGATAATTGTAGATGCAGCCGTTGAAGGCGATGCTCAGGCCGAGC
>PXAW01000206.1 GCA_003567055.1 Hyphomicrobiales bacterium | reverse complement strand
GGCCGCCTCCAGCGCCGCGAGGGCGCCCTCGACCAGCGGGCCGACCCCGTCCGGCCCGTGCAGCGCCGCGACCTCCGCCTCACGCATCTCGTGACCGCCACCGCGCAGGGCGCAGGTCAGTATGGTGATCACGTCCTGCGCCGCCAGCCGCCCGGTATTGAAGCGCTCGGCGAGGCTTGCCAGGTCATCGACCCCGAAAGCCGCCTCGAGCGCCGCGAGGGCGCCCTCGACCAGCGGGCCGACCCCGTCCGGCCCGTGCAGCGCCGCGACCTCTCCCTCACTCATCTCGTGACCGCCCCCGCGCAGGGCGCAGGTCAGCATGGTGATCACATCCCCCGCCGCCAGCCGCCCGGTATTGAAGCGCTCGGCGAGGCTTGCCAGGTCATCGACCCCGAATGCCGCTTCGAGCTCGGCCAGCGCGCCGAGCGTCAGGCATAGCCGATAGCGCTGCTCCCCGAGCACGAGTTCCGTCTCACCGCGTCTGCGATTGACCATATCCGCCTCCTCATGCTGCCTGGAATGCCAGCGCGCCCGCCGATTCGAGCGCCATGTCGAAGGTCACCTCGCCCGCGTGATCGCCGCGATATTCCAGCGCGACGATCTGGAAGGCGCCGGTGATCACGCCGAAATCGGGGATCACGATCTCGAAATCACCGATCCCGCCATCGAAGAACAGCGCCCGCATCAGCGCATCCGATTGCGCATCGCGAAACACCCCTGATCCCGCGATCGAGGCCCGGCGCATGCCAGCTCCCGCGAGCAATTCCCGCCAGCGTCCGGCGGAATCCGCATGGGTGACGTCGACGGGCTCGGCGTTGAAACTGATCTGCCGCGCGCGCAAACCCGCCACCGTGGCGAAACCGCCGCCATCCGCGATCTTCACCAGAAGATCCTTGCCTTTCTGTGCTGCCATCCCGTGTCTCCCTGAAATCCATTGCGTATCGCGCTCACAGGCGCTCGGTGACCGCCCGCAGCCGCAGCTCCGCCCGCCCCAGCCCCGAGCGGTCGTCGCGCCCGATCTCGCATGAGACGACGCGCAGATTGATCAGCCGGTGATCGGTCAGCGTCAGCGGCGCGTCGTGCAGCGCCTCCGCCATGTGGTCAGCGGCAATGAGCGCGCTCGCCCGCGAACCGGGGCGCGCCCAGACGATGATGCGCAGATCATGCTCATGCGCCTCCTGCAGATCACCCGGCCAGTCACGCACCCGCGCATCGCCGAACACCGCATAGATCGCGGGCGCTGCGCGCGGCGGCTCATCATAGAGATGCACCGTGCCACCCATGGCCTGGGCAAGGTCGCCATCCTCGGTGAGGCGCGCCAGGACGGCCTGACGCAAGGCGAGTATGGGACCGCTCATGGCCTGACCTCCTCCACCAGACAAATGAGATCGCGCGCCGGCGCCTCGGCGGCGTCGCTCGCGCGCAGGTCGAAGCGGCGCGGGCCGAGTGCGAAGCGTGATCCCGCAGGCGGCGGCGTGCGCCGGCGAAGCCGCAGACGATGCGTCGCCACCTCCTCGGTCCGATCGGCGGTGCGGCGCTCGTCGAAGCGCAGGGTCTCGAGCGCGCCCCAGACCGCCGGACCGGCCTGCCAGCTGCGGGTGACGCCGCCGAAGCCGTCGGGAACGTCCACGGGCGTTTCGATGACGAAGAGTTTGCGGCGCGCGCCGATCTTCGTGCGCTGTTCCATGCAGACCTCCCTCAGCTCAGCCGCAGATGCCGATACGGCGCGATCATCAGCGCCACATCCGGCGGCAGTACCCCCGTCTCCGGCTCGCCGACCCCGTCGCCGCGCTCCTCGAACCAGCGCGCGACCAGCATGCGCAGCGCCTGGCGCAGCGGCGCCGGCACGTTCTCGGGCGCAGGTCCGAACCCCGCCTCCAGATCGATCTCGATACCGCCGGGCAGGCGCGGAAAGCTCTCTTCGAGCATCAGGGTCGGCGGCTGTGCCCCCGCGCGCAGCCGGTATTCCTGCGGGTCGACCACGCTGGCTGCACCCTGCGCATCGATGGCGCGGATCTCGGTGATCGCGATGATCGGGGCGAGCGGCAGATGCAGGCGCATGCCGCGCGGCGCCTCCTCCAGGATCAGCCGCCAGCTCTGATTGATGAAGATCAGCCGCGTCGCCGATTCGAGCAGGAGCCGCCCCGCCTCGATCAGCGCCGCAACCAGATCATCTTCATGTGTGTCGTCGAGCCGCAGATGCGCCCGTGCATCGGCGAGCGAAACGGGCTCGACGGCGGGGCCGTCGACGCGTATCGGGTTCATGATGGATACCTCGTTTTTCGGAAGCTCTCGAATGTCGCGCGCCTGCCTCGCCGCACTCATCCTTTGCCTGGGGCTGACGCTGCCGGTCGGGCCGGCCAAAGCCGTGATCGGCGGTACTGCGGACACCTCCCCGCTCGCGCGGGCGGGCGTGATGGTTCTCGGCTCCGGTGGGTCGGTCTGTTCGGGCGTGATGCTCGACGACGACGTCGTCCTCACCGCCGCCCATTGCGTGACCGGCGCTTCGGAACATCGCGTCCATTTCCGCGACGAGGACGGGACGCCGGTTCTGCTCGAAATCGGCGCGAAGGCGGTGCATCCGCAATTCGATCCGGACGCGATCCGCACCCGCCGCCGCTCGATCGATCTCGCCCTGATCCGCGTCGCCCAGCCCCTGCCGATGCGATTTGAGCCGGCCACCCTGTCAGTGCGGGCGCCGCGCGCCGAGACCCGGGTGCGCCTGGCCGGTTTCGGTCTGCGCGAGGAATCTGACGACAGCGGCGCGACCAGCGGCAGCTTCCACAGTGCCGAACTCACCGTGATCGAGCCGTATGGGCCGAGCAGTATCCTGATCTGGCTGTCCGGCGGCGGCGCCACGCCGCGCGGCGGTTGCCATGGCGATTCAGGCGGGCCGATCAGCCGTGACGGGGATGTCTTCGCCATCACCACCTGGACGACCGGCGAAGGCTCCGCTTCCTGTGGCGCCATGAGTCAGGGCGTCCTGCTCGGTCCCCAGCGCAGCTGGATCGAAGATGTCACGGCGGGCTGGAATCGCCATGTGACGTGGCGATAAGTGCTTGTCATGGGAAGTGAAGCGGTCAAGATTGCAGGCATGATCCGAAGCGCGTTCCTTTCCCTGATTCTCCTTGTCACCGTCGCTGGCGCACCGGCGGAAGCGATCGTGCGCGGTGTCGAGGCGACCAATCGTGACGGTTTGCGCGATTTCATCGTGCGCATCGAAAGCGACCAGGGCGAAATGTGCACCGGCGTGCTCGTCTCGCCGGACCTCGTCATCACCGCCGCGCATTGCCTGCTCGCGGATGCCTCCTATGACGTCTTCGCCCTCGATCAGCGTTTTCGCACGATAACGCGCGGCGTTCTGGCCAAGGCGCTGCATCCGAGTTTCGACGGGACGGCCCCGCCGCGCAGCCAGCCCGGGATCGATCTCGCCGTGCTCAGGCTCGATGCGCCGCTCGGCCAGGAATTCACGCCGTTGCCGCTGCGCAGCGTCCCGCCTCCCGCCGTCGGCGAGGATGTCACGCTGGCCGGCTTCGGCACCACCGCCTTCGGCAAGCGCGAAACGGCGCGCAAGCTGCGCTATACGTACCTGCGCATTCGCGGCGAAATGCAGATCGGCAACACGATGCTGATGGCATCCGACAGCGAGCGCGAATCCCAGCGCACCGGCGCCGGCGCCTGCCAGGGCGATTCCGGCGGCCCGATCCTGCGCGGCGATCCGGGCCGATTCACCCTGCTCGGTCTGGTCAGCTGGTCCAGCGGCGCGACGAGCGAGCGTTCCGGCGCGGCCTGTGGCGGCTCCACCGCGATCACCCCGCTCACCCCGCATCTCGGCTGGATCGAGGCGCGCATGCGTGAATTGCGCGCCATCGATTCCAGCGTCTCCACCTCCGTGCGCCTGCCGCCGCTCGGCCGTGACCGCAGCAACGAATGGATCGAATGGGCTGATTGACCCCGCCCCGGTGCATGACCGGGACGGGACCGGCGCCTCAACTCAAGCCGCGCATTTCATCAGCTTGATCGCCGCGAAATCCTGCACGCCGCCGCCCACGCGCTTGGTCGTATAGAACAGCACATAGGGCTTGGCCGAATACGGATCCCGCAGGATCCGGATCCCGGCGCGATCCACCACGAGATAGCCGCGGCGGAAATCACCGAAGGCGATCGGCGTCGTGCCCGCACCGATATCGGGCATGTCCTCGGCCTCGATCACGGGGAAATTCATCAGCGTCGCGTTGCGCCCCATCCCCGCCGGCGGCTGCCACAGATAATTGCCCTGCTGATCCTTGAACTTGCGGATCGCACTCTGGGTCTTGCGGTTCATCACGAAGGTCGCATTCTGGCGATAGCCCGCCTTCAGCGCATAGATCAGATCGACCAGCACGTCGGACGGGTCGGAGGCCGGGAAATTATCGGCTACACCGGTGGCGATGAAACCGAGATTGCCCCAGCTCCAGCTGCCATCGGCCACTTCCGTATAATCCAGGAAGCCGCGCGGCTTGGCATTGCCGTCACCATTGACGAAGGCCGCGCCCTCCTGCTCGGCGAAGGCGGTCTCGACCTCGTCGGCGATCCACTGGTCGATATCGACGATGGCGTCGTCGAGCAGCGTCTGCGTCGCGGCGGGCATGGCGTAGAGCTCCATGGCCGGGAAGCTCAGCTCCGCGAGCGTCGGGCTGTCCGTCTCCGGTCGCGCCGCCGCCTCCGAGACCCAGCCCGAGGCCGGGCCCGAGACCGAATGCGCCACCTTGTAGAGCCCGCCCGAGATCACCCGGTTGCCGGCAATGGCGCGAATCGGTGAGAGCGCCGAGAGCCGGCGCAGCACCTCGCTCTCGACCTGGGGCGGCGCCAGATAACCGCCATCGGGCCCCGATCCCGCCGAGAGCGCCTTGGTTTCGAGCTGCTTCAGCCCGCCGCTCTCGCCGCTGCGGATATAGCTGTCGAAGGCTGCCTTGTGCTCCTGCACAAGCGGGTCGTGATCGCGCCCCGCGCCCTGATTGATCCCGCCAAGCGGCGGGCGGGCACGCCCCAGGGCCAGCGCATCGATTCGCGCACGGGTCTCGTCGAGCCCGGCATCGATACGCGCGAGTTTCTCCTCGGTCAGCGGATCGGCATGGCCTTTGCGCTCGAGCGCGGCGAGGCGTTCGTCATTGGTCTCCTTGAAGGCCTCGAAGGCGCGGCTGAAGGCATCGAAAGCCTCGACGGCCTCGGCGGATTTGGTCTCGATCGGTGCGCTCATGGTGCTCACTTTCATGGTTGGATATGGCGAATGAAAAACGCCCGGCTCAGAAGGCCGGGCGCGGAAACAGCCGGTCCGCCGCGCGGCGGATCGCGGCGGCGAGATGGTCGCCCTTGACCTGCGACACGCGCGCCGCCGGCAGCATCGGGAAGGTGACGACGGAGATCTCCCAGAGATCGAGTTTCTCGAGGATGCGCTGCCCGCGTCGGCGATCCTTGCCCGCCCGCTGGACGCGATAGCCGATCGACAAACCGTCAATGGCGCCGTCTCGCATCAGCGCATGCACCTCCCGGGCGCGCGCCACGGCGAGGTTGAGCCTCCCGCGCACGAACAGCCCGCGCGCATCCTCGCGGATCGTGCTCCAGGTTCCGATCGGCTGGGCCGGATCGTGCTGCCAGAGCATGCGGATATTGCCGGTGCCGCGCCGTGCGAGGCTGTCGCTGAAGGCGCCCCGGCGCACCACGTCCTGCGAGAGGTCGGGCAGGTCGAACAGGCTGGCATAACCCTCGAATACCCCCTCCTCGGTGATGCTCGCCGGGGCGTGCGGGTTGAGCTTGATCTCGGGGGCTGCAGGAAATTCCAGCTTCATCGTGCCCCCTCCCCGAAACGGTTCGGGGCGCGTTGCTTGTGCGACGCGCCCCGATCGAGCCTTTCCAATGTCCTGATGAAATCCCGGAAGGTGTCTCCAGGCTGCTTGCCCGGCGGCTTGCCGCCCCCCGGTTTCGGCGGGCGCGGCACAGCCGAACGCCGTGGCGGCGTCGCGCGTTGTTTCAGCATCATTCACAATCTCCCGAATGATTGCGGTTGAAGAGGGCGAGCTCGCGCACGAACTCGTCGAAGCGCCGGCTCGCAGCGGCGGCTTCCCGGTGCTGGGCGGCGGCGAACAGGCTCGCCACGCTGGCCCAGGCAAACAACGCGATATGGCCGAGATCACCCCGCGCGGCGACCGCTCCCACAAGGCTTTCGACGGCCCCGCTCATTCGGAGCCCTCGTCCCTGTCCGGCCCGTGATCGCGCTCGCGCCGGCCGTAACCGACCGCTGCGCGCTTCTCGTCATCGTCGAGGAAGCCGGCGGCATTGACCCGCCGCCACAGGGATTCGCGCTCATGCGACAGTGCCTCGATCGCATCGAGATCCGGCTCCAGCACGAGATCGCGCCCATAGGCGGGCCCGAGCCAATGCGCGAGCGCCTGTGCCGTGCGCTTGACCAGCGGGATCACCGTCTGGCGATAGAAGGCGCGGTTGGCTTCCGCGTAATTCGCATGCGTCGCGTCACCCGGCAGGCCGAGCAGCAGCGGCGGCACGCCGAAGGCCAGCGCGATCTCGCGTGCAGCCATGTGCTTGGCCTGAACGAAGT
>PXAW01000177.1 GCA_003567055.1 Hyphomicrobiales bacterium | reverse complement strand
GGCCATACCGACGCGATCGGGCGCGCCATCGACAATCTGTCGCTATCGGATCGCCGCGCGGAGAGCGTCGCCTATATCCTCACCCGGTTCTACGACGTGCCGCCGGAAAATCTGGTGACCCAGGGTTATGGCGAGGAATACCTCAAGATCGATACCCAGGCTGCGGAACGGCGCAACCGCCGCGTCACCATCCGGCGCATCACGCCGCTGATCGCGCAGGGCCCGCGCGGCTGATGCCGCTTCGGCGGCAAGCGCAGACAATCGTCCCGCGCGGCCATGTCAGGCTGCGCGCGGAATCAACGCTGGGCCGACACCACCATCTGCACGCCCCGCGCCTTCCAGCCGCGATGCTCCTCGCGCATGGCGGCGACGAGGCTGTCGCGCACGATGCCGATATGCACACGGATCGCCGCCTCGGCCTCGTCGGGGCGGTTCTCGCGGATCATCGCCACGATGGCGCTGTGTTCGCGATGGGCGGCGCGGCGCCCTGATTCGGAGCTCGCCATCAACCAGCGCGCGCGGGCGATGCGGGTGACGGCGTCGCGTACGCTGCGATGCACGAAGCGATTGCCGGACAATGCGGCGAGTTCGATGTGGTAATCGGTGCCGATCGCGTACCAGGCATCGGGCGTCGGATCGGCGAGGACGCCGTCCATGCGTGCCTGCAACGCATCGAGCCGGGCGTGATCGGCGCGGGTGCAGGCGAGCCGCACGGCGAGCGCCTCCGTCTCGATGCGCAATTCGAAGACTTCGAGCAACTCGTCCAGATCGAGCGGCGCCACACGCAATCCGCCCTCCCCGCGTTGCACCAGCCCCTCCCCTTCGAGCCGCATCAGCGCCTCGCGGATCGGCGTGCGCGAGGCGCCGAGCCGGCGCTCGAGATTGCGCTCGGAGAGCCGCTCGCCCGGCACCAGACGCAGCGCCAGAAGATCGTCGCGCAATCTGTCATAGACGTCCTGCGCCCGTCCGGCCCCCTCGGATAAACCGGCCTGTGCGGCTTCGCCCGTCATGGATGCTTCGTTCAACCCGAATTCTCCGTCTGCGGCGACTTGCCGACGCTGTGACCCCAATGGTATACCACGATGGTACGCCATAAGCGTGCAAAGAAAAAGACGTCGCGCAGGACCATGCTGCGCGAGAACGCGGACCGGGCAGGAAAAGCATACCTGGCAGCAAGAGCAGACCAGGATTGACGAGGGACGGGTGATGGATCGAAACGCCGCATATGCGCGCCGCTACGGCTTTCCGCAGCGGGTCCGTGTCGTCGAGGTGGGCCCGCGTGACGGCTTGCAGGCCGAGCCGGAATTCGTGGCGACGCCTCAGAAGATCGCGATGATCGACCGGCTCGCGGCAGCAGGGATCCGCGAATTCGAGGCGACCTCCTTCGTCTCGCCGCGCGCCGTGCCGCAATTGCGCGACGCTGCCGAAGTCGTTGCCGGGGTCGATCGCACGCGCCCGGTACGCCTCACCACGCTGGTGCCCAATCCGCGCGGCGCCGTTGCGGCGGCGCAGGCGGGCGTGGACGCCATGGTCGTTTTCCTCTCCGCTTCCGAGAGCCATAATCGTAAAAACGTCAACCGCTCGCGCGCCGAATCGCTGGAGGGGTTCCGCGAGGTCGTGGCCATCGCCCGCGAGGCCGGCATCAAGGTGCAGGGCGCCATCGCCACCAGCTTCGGCTGCCCCTTCGAGGGCGAGGTGGATGTCAGCGCGATCACCGATATCGCGAAGGCCTATGCGCAGATGGGCATCACCCATGTGACGCTGGGCGACACCACCGGCATGGCGACGCCGCCGCTCGTGGCGGAGCGCTGCAAGGCCCTGCGCGAGGCGGTGCCGGAATCCGAGATCGCCCTGCATTTCCACAACACGCGCGGCATCGGCCTCGTCAACGTGCATGCGGGGCTGGCAGAGGGGGTCACGATCTTCGAATCCTCCATCGGCGGGCTCGGCGGCTGCCCCTTCGCGCCGGGCGCCACCGGCAATATCGCCACCGAGGATCTCGTCTACATGCTGCATGAATGCGGGGTCGAGACCGGCATCGACGCTCTCGCCGTGGCCGAGGCCGCCGCCTGGATGGAGGGGGTGATGGGGCGCAAGCTCCCCGGTCAGGCGGCGAAGGCCGGGCCGCGTCTCAAGACCAGCGCGATGGATGCCGTCGCCACGGCCTGCGGGTGAAACGATGCCGGATCTGAAGAAACCCCTCGACGGCATCCGCGTCGTCGATCTGACCCGCGTGCTCTCCGGCCCGTTCTGCTCGATGCTGCTCGGCGATATGGGCGCGGAGGTGATCAAGGTCGAGCCGCCGGGCAAGGGTGACCCGGTGCGCGGGCAGGGTACGCTCAAGGACGGCCTGTCCTGGTATTTCGCCTCCTTCAACCGCAATAAAAAATCCGTCACGCTCGATCTCTACGCAGAGGAAGGCAAGGCGCTGCTGGCCGAGCTGATCCGTGACGCGGATGTCCTCGTCGACAATTTCCGCCCCGGCGTGCTTTCGAAGATGGGCTTCGACAAGGCGCGGCTCGACACGCTCAATCCGAAGCTCGTCACGGCCAATATCAACGGCTATGGCAGCACCGGCCCGATGGCGGATCTGCCCGCCTTCGATTTCATCATCCAGGCGATGAGCGGCTTCATGAGCGTCAACGGGCGCGCCGATCAGGAGCCGATGCGCTCGGGCCAGCCGATCACCGATCTCGTCGCCGGGCTCTATGCCGCCTTCGGCATCGTATCCGCCCTGCGCGCCCGCGATCTCAACGGGCGCGGCCAGCACGTGGAGAGCGCCTTGATGAACGGCATTCTCTCCTTCATGGCCTATCTGGCGAGCGAGCACCTGCTCACCGGCCAGCTTCCGCTGCGCACCGGCAACAACCACCCCCTCGTCGCGCCCTATGGCCTCTATAAAGCACGCGACGGCGAGGTCGCGGTGGCGGCCAGCAACGATGTCGTTTTGCGCAAGTTCATGCGCACGATCGGCCTCGAAGAGCTGCTCGACGATCCCCGCTACGACGACAATACCAAGCGCTTTCCCCTGCGTGATGAGCTCAAGGAGATCATCGATGCGCGCATGCAGGACGAGAGCCAGGCACACTGGATCACGGCGCTCAACGCCGCCGGCGTGCCCAGCGGCAAGGTGCAGGATCTGGGCGAAGTCTTTTCCGATCCGCAGGTGGCGGCGCAGGAGATGGTGATTTCGGTCGATCATCCCGGCCACGGCGCCGTGCGCATGCTGGGCTTTCCCGTCAAGCTCAGCGAGACGCCCTGCGAGGCGCGCCTGCCGGCGCCCGAGCTCGGCGCGCATGACGAGGAGATTCTCGGGCCCCTGCGCGAACGTCTCGCGCAACGGGACCGGTGAAGGAGATTGCATGTCGTAACGGCGAAGGTTACCGATGAACCGCTCAAAGGGATCAACGCCGTAAGGGCAAGCAAGAAACCGGCGATCGACACGCCGGATCATTCAAAGGGAGGGACAGCGAATGCTACAGTTTCTGAAGAAGACCATCCCCGCCGGTGCGGTCGCCGGCCTGTTCGCCATCGGCGCGCTCGGCATCAGCGATGCGCAGGCGCAGCAGATCGAGATCCACAACACCATGAGCGCGGGCGGCTCGGAAGAAGCGGCGTTGCAGCGCTTCCAGGAGATCATCGCCGAGCGCTCGGACGGGCGTTTCAACGTCGATATCTATCTCGGCGGCCAGCTCGGCAACGAGACCGACGTGTTGCAGCTGCTCAATCTCGGCCAGACCCAGATGGCCCTGACCGGCGGCGCCTTCATGGGTGAATACGCCGCCGATTACGACGCCGTCTCGGTGCCCTTCGTCTTCCCCAGCTGGGATGCGGTCGAGCATTACATCATGGAGACCGAATCCGGCGAGGCCATGCAGGCCGCGGCGCTCGAGCGCGGCAATCTGGTCTATCTCGGCCCCCAGATGCGCGCCTTCCGCCACATGACCTCGGCGGTGCCGATCAATTCTCCCGATGATCTCAACGGCCTGACCATGCGCCTGCCGCAGATCCCCGTCTGGGTGGATGTCTGGGAAGAGCTCGGCGTGCAGGCGGTCGTCATCCCCGCGCCGGATATCTATCTCGCCATGCGCACCGGCCAGGTCCAGGCGCACGAGAACTCGCTCGCCTCGCCCTATACCCGCCAGATGTGGGAGGTGCAGGATTACATCATCACCACGGCGCATCTCTCCTTCCCCTGGCACTGGGTCGCCTCCGCCTCCTGGTGGAACGGCCTGAGCGAGGATGACCGCACCATGGTGCTCGAGGCGGTCGAGGAAGCGCGCCAGCACGGCATCGCCGTCGAGATGGAGCGTGACGCGTATTACCGTGAGGCGCTGATCGAGAACGGCATGGAATTCATCGATGTCGACCAGGCTCCGTTCCGCGAGAAGGCGGCTCCCGCCGTCGAACGCGCACTGGCCGACAAGGCCGAAACCGTGATGCGCGACATCGACGCCGCCATCGCCGCGACGCAGTAAAGCGCACGCACGAACACATCCCGAGGGCGGCGTTGATGCCGCCCTCCTTCGCCATTTTCGGGACAGACCATCATGCTGGACAGGATCGACCGGCTCGAAACCCGCGTCGCGCGGCTGTTCGAACTCGTCGCCGTAATGATGATGCTGACGCTTGTCGGCGTGATCGCCTGGTCCGTCTTCGGGCGCCAGGTGCTGCGCATCTCGGTGCCCTGGTCCGAGGAGGTCGGCGCCGGGTTGCTCGCCTGGATGGTGATGCTGGGCTCCGCCGCCGCCTGGTCACGCCGGCGCCATATCGCCATCGACGTGCTTTTGCGCCGGATCGGGCTGACGGCCCGCTGGATCCTGAGCATCTTCATCGAACTCGCCTCGCTGGGGCTGTTCGTGATCATCTTCACCGGCGCCACCGGCATGATGCGCTCAAGCGCGCACATGGCCACCACGGCGCTCGGCGTCAGCTATACCTGGCTGTATCTCGCACTCGCGCTGGGTGTCGGCGCGATGATCGTCTTTTCCCTTCTGCATCTCGTGCGCCTCCTCGTTCGCGGGCGCGCCATGGTCGCCGATCTCGACGCGGGGCTCGAATGGAGTACCTCTACATCTTCCTAGGCCTGATGATCGCCCTGTTCGCACTGGGCGTTCCCATCGCGGTCTCGATTGGTCTGACCTGCCTCGCGGTGCTCGTCATCCAGGGCGGCTGGCAGGCGATTCCGACGGAATTGTTCGCCCTGCAGATGCTGCGCGGGCTCAACAACTTCCCCATCCTCGCCATTCCCTTCTTCATCTTCGCCGCCTCGCTGATGAATGTGGGTTCGGTGACGAACCGCATCTTCGATTTCGCCAATGCGCTGGTCGGCTTCATCCGGGGCGGGCTCGGCCATGTGAACGTCGTCGCCTCGATGATCTTCGCCGGCATGTCGGCCACTGCCGTGGCGGATGTGGCGGGGATCGGCCAGCTCGAGATCAAGGCGATGCGCGAGCGCAATTATCCCATGCGCTTTGCCGCCGGCATCACCGGTGCCGCCTCGATCATCAGTCCGGTGATCCCGCCCTCGATCGCCATGGTGGTCTATGGCTGGCTCTCGGGCACCTCGATCGCGGCCCTGTTCGTGGCCGGCCTGGTGCCCGGCGTGATGATCGGCATCGCCTTGATGATCACCTGTTTCATCGTCTCCTACTGGATCGAGATGCCGCGCTCGCCGCGTCCGAAACTGATGCAGCTGGTGCGGCTGTTCTGGCGCGCCCTGCCGCCGCTGCTCACCCCGCTGATCATCGTCGGCGGCATCTGGACCGGCATCTTCACCCCCACCGAAGCCGGCGCCATCGCCTGTCTCTACGCGATGTTCCTCGGCTTCGTGGTCTATCGCGACGTGACCTTCAAGGATCTGATCGACGTGCTCGCGCGCACGGTGCGGTTCACTTCGATCATCATGTTCATCATCGCCATCGCCACCTTCTACGGCTGGCTGCTGGTACGGCTGCGGATTCCGCAGGAACTGGCCATGATGCTGATGGATCTCGACGTCAGCCTGACCGTGATCCTGATCTTCATCGCGCTGTTCTTCCTCGTCATCGGCTGTTTCATGAGCGTGGTCGAGGCGGTCCTGATCTTCACCCCGATCTTCATGCTGACGGTGCAGGCGCTGGGGATCGATCCGGTCTTCTTCGGCATCCTGATGGTGATCACCCTCTCGGTGGGCGTGATCACGCCACCATTCGGCAATGTGCTGTTCGTGCTCGTGGAGATCACGGGGCTGCGCTTCGAGCAGGTGGTGATGTCGGTGCTGCCCTTCCTGATCCCGATCCTCGCAGTGATCGGCCTGATCATCATGGTGCCGGAGATCGTCACCTTCCTGCCCGGGCTGATCCGATGATGTTCTCGCTCGACCGTCGCACGGCTCTCGTCACCGGCGCCTCGCGCGGACTGGGGCGGGCGATCGCGCAGGCGCTGGCACAGGCGGGCGCGCATGTGATCGTCAACGGACGCGATGCGGGCCGGCTCGCGCCGGTGGTGCAGGCGATCAGCGAAGCGGGCGGGAGCGCGCAGGCCTGCGCCTTCGACATCGCCGATGCGGCTGCGCGCGAGGCTGCGCTGGCGGATATCGCCGGGGCGGGCCGAACGATCGACAT
>PXAW01000204.1 GCA_003567055.1 Hyphomicrobiales bacterium | reverse complement strand
CATGACGCCTAAGCACTTGTGAAGCCAGAGGGAGCTGAGGGATAGGCAGCCTAGGCGCAATAGTGCCAAAATTGGGGATAAAAGTAGTGTCTCTGGAGAAAGCATATTAGATCTGGCAGCAACGTTAGCGACTAGCGTGACACCCCATCGAGGCCAGTCTTCAACCAACGGCGGAATGGATACGCTGTTGAAGTGCCTCTGGGCCATGCTTAAGGTACAAGAGACTAAAGCTTCCATTGACCAGATCTGCAAAACTACCGCTGAACAGGTCAACTCCCCAGCACACTGCTGGAAGAAGACTTCCAGCGGTAATTCCCGAAATCGGTACGTTATGACCTACTCAAAGCACTAAGGAAATTTACCTAAAGTACACTTCCGGATTTTCTCTGGGTATTCTGTATGAAGAGTTAATCGGCAATTCCTGGCAAAAAGTAATAGATGTAAAAGCCATCTAGCCCACACCCCGCCAATTGTCACACTGATGGCTAGACTGACTAGCCTAATAGCTCATGACTATAATCCCAACCTCCAGCTCCTATGAAAAGAACCGAGCAAATTAGCTCCATCTTAAGCCAGCGCAGGCCTCTAGCTGAACAAATTCAGACGGTAGAGACTAACTTGCAGAATTTAGCTGCTACGTTACAGCATCTGGATGAACATCGACATAATCTCATCACCAAGCTTGAAGACTCTTCTGCTCGTGGTTCTCTTCGAGAAATAGACTTTACTCCTATCCAAGAAGACATTAAGCAAGAAATTCAAGCTCTAGACAAGCTGAAGGCTAGATTCTCGCGCAATACCTTGAATATTGGAGTCGTAGGTAGAGCAAGGCAAGGGAAAAGCCGCTTACTTCAGAGTCTAACCGGGCTAAGCTCTTCTGAAATTCCAGATGGCGACCGTCAGCATTGCACAGGAGTACGAAGCACAATCCACCACAACTCTGATGTTGAACCTTACGGGGAGGTCTGGTTTTATACAGAATTTACCTTTTTAGAAGAAGTGATAGCCCCATACTACGAAAAATTAAGACTTGGAGCAAAACCTATCAACCTAGAAACCTTTTCGCGGCAATCACTTCCTCCTATCCCTGAGGAACTTAAAGGTCGAGCTGTGGAAGGGGCAATGTATGAGCACCTAAAGAAATACCACACCAATTTTGACAAATTTAGCACATTACTCAAACAACCTTCTCCGAAAAGAATTACTAAAGAACAGATAAGAGAATATGTAGCCCAAGATACAAATGACGGGCAGCGCATTTATTTCAACTACTTAGCAGTTCGGGAAGTCAAAATTACCTGTAACTTTCCAAACGAAGATGTTGGGCAAATTGCTCTTGTAGACATGCCTGGTTTAGGTGATACCGGTATTGGAGATACTGAGCGTTTGGTAAAAACCCTCGGACAAGATGTTGATGTAGTTTTGTTCGTCCGCATGCAAAAACCCTCAGGAGACTACTGGGCAGACTATGATGTTAATCTCTACGATACAGCGCAAGGCGCTTTGCTCGATCTACCAATTAACTTGTGGTCTTTTTTGGTGCTTAACCGCACTGCCATGGGTTCGAAGTATGGAGATAATTGGCAAAACTGCCTGGAACTAAAAGAAAGTCTAAAAGAAAAGCATATTGATGTTGCAGGACAACTCATCACCAATTGCTCTGATATTCAAGAAACAGGAGCATTGCTTGACCTGATCCTCAACTATATGGCTAATGAAATTCACACGCTGGATCGTAAATACGCTTCTGCGTGCCAGGAACGGTTGCTCGATCTTCATCGCTCTGTAGAGATTGAGTTGGCAAAAGCTCGAAATGCTCTTGGCGGAGCAGGCCATGGCGAAGACTGGTTTCCCTTATTCTTACAGCTTTTTGAGAACCTTTGGGATAAACTAGCTTCAGGACTGGATGATCTGCTTGATGAACTGAGGGAGCAAAAAGATTTCCCAGATATGGACTTTAAGCAAAAAGTGGATGAAGCTCTTAATGCTGGCAAGCAAGATACTGGCCTACCAGCTAGGGAAGAAATTGATATTAAGGCGAAAGCATTAGGTGGGTATCCAAATGCCTATTATGCTTATATGAATGAAGTCCGTGCTCATCTGTCCCGACATTTCCTACTTGTAGATGAAGCTCTTAAACGGGGTTTAGATCGGGTCAAATCTCAAGTTTCAGAAGTTCTAGTGAATCAAGGAAGACTGGGCAGTCTCTGTGAAGAGCGTGGCAGTAGTTTTCTAGATATAATCGCTGAACAAGTCCCACAGCAACTTGTTCCTGATCAGCCCAGCAGGTTGAAAAATGGTTTTCAGATTCTTTCAGAATTCACACTATCTTACCGAGGGCTAATTCAGCATCGAATTCGTCAACATTTGGATGACCTTACACCCAATACAACGGAACTTCAGCTTTCACCAACGCCTAATGCTGAAGAAGTGGAAAGTTGCCTTAAAACTCTTCATTCAGAGGCACTGTACAAGTGCCGCACTGCTTTAGATGATTTACTTGCTGAGCCCAGCCAGGCAGCATTTGCAATTGTGGAAGAGTTTTGTGATCGTGTACTCCGTGCTGAGGGAGTTAAGATGGAATGGCAGATTTTTCTACAATCGGTTAGATCCGAAATCTGGAGCGATCATTTCCGAGCTTTAGATGAAAAGACTCGCACTCGAACAGAATGGCTTAACGCAATTCAAAAAGTTTCGGAAATGAATAAGCTTATGAACTTAAGTTTTCTAAATTAAAGTTGTGGGGAACATATAATGCATGAGCTTCAAATTACCATGCTTGGGCCAAGTGGCGTCGGAAAAACCACACTCTTAACGGCTATGTATGAGCAGTTTGAGAGTAATGTAGGAAGTGTCGATTTACAGCTTACTCCTGATGAGGATAGTTCGACAATCTTGCAAGATACGTTAATTGACTTAAAGAGTCTTTTAGACTCATTTGAAGCTAAAGGTGGAGTCTTAAATACTGAACCACCTGCGGGGCCAGATTCTTTAAGATTTTTCACCTTTGGCCTTGGAAAAAAGGGGAAAAAACCATCTTTAACTCTTAAGTTTAGAGATTATCCAGGAATTTACCACACTAAAAAGGCAACGACAGATGAAAAAAAGTTTCTGCGGGATCTGATTGTTGAATCTCACGTAATACTAATTGCGATAGACTCACCATCGCTTATGGAACAAAATGGTAGATATCATGAAAAGATAAATAGACCGCAGCAAATCAAAGATTTATTCAAAAATGCCTATTCAACAAGTGATGGAAATGAGCCTAAAATGATTATCTTTGCACCTATCAAGTGCGAAAAATATCTAAAGAAGAAACTCGATGGCGAGCTTGAAGATGCCGTAAAACAAGGTTATCATGATTTATTTGAATATTTCAGGACTGATAGTTTGTCAAATTGTATAAGCTGCGTGTTAACTCCCGTTCAAACTGTTGGAAATGTTGTTCTTTCACGAATAGAAGCTGAAGAAAATGGTGTGCCACACTTCTCATTTCGGAAAACTCGTCACGATGCAAAATATGCACCTAAAGATAGCGAACAACCTCTAAGATACTTACTTCGGTTTCTTCTGAGAATACATCTTGATTCTAGAAAATGGGGTAAGTTTAACTTTGTTAGAGATTGGTTGGGTATAGATAGGCACCTAAAGACAGCGGTTGATGAGTTCTCAAGAGGATGTAAAACCGGAGATGGTTTTGTCATCCTCCAAGGTGAAAACTGGTTGAAAATTTAGTTCATGAGGATTAATGTAATGTCTTCTACCACTAATATCCATATTCAATCCAGAGGATATAAGCAGGAAAATGATTATCGATGGGTAAAAGTTATGCCACAAGATGATCTAAAGTTTGAAATGCCTTTCTTTATAGATTCCCGCAGTGGTTTTAAGCTACTGGATTTTGTTGAAACTCAACGCCCTTCAGTTATTCTTGCTTGCCAAAAAGACTACTTCTTTTTGCTAGTAACAGCGCTAGAAACTGATTCTGCCAGGTTGGATTGGGCTAATCGCCCCATTAGAAACTCGATAGCATGGACGTTCAAAAAGGATGAGGAGGGAATAAATGAAAAAAGAATTAGGGCAATTGCAATTCTGGCATTACAGAATAAGCTAAGCACTAAAGTGCATCAAGCCATTAAAAATGATAATGCTAAAGACTACGGTTTTTCGGCAGATTTTTCTCTTTTAAATACCATTGGCGATTCTTACGATGAGCTCAAAGACTTAGCGCCAAATCTTAAGAGTTGGATTAGCGGTGACGCTGAAGATATTCGACAGAAACTATGTGATGAGCTTAAAACATATAGTTTGCCACGACGAAATGGCTTGCTAATTTTAGTCACTACTCTTAAAAGTAAAGATTTTTTGCGTCAAGTTCCAGTTTGGAGAGGAATTTCTTGTCGTTCAACTGAAGGGATAGAATGGTTAGAAGACATTGAACTAGAAAAAATAGCTTCCTCTCAAAAAAAAACGGGATTCCGAAAAAAGGGAGCCTTCATCGCTATGCTCCTGATCGTAATGCTGAGCCTTGTACTTCTGATAGGGTTATATCTAAAGCCAATTATTCTAAAACCTATCAAGGAGCTGCCGAATCAACAGGAAGACACAACACAAATTCACATGGAGGAAACCCAAGCAATGAAATAGATCCATACGCCCATTTGACTAATCAGGTTAAAGGCTTGACATATTCTATTCCTGGCGCTTTGAGAAAGTTTTATCCACTAGCACAAGAAATAGTTGAGCAAGCTTTAGAAGAGGCATCCAAAAATGAAGCGGTAGACCCAGATGTTAAGAAAAGGCTCCGAGAAATTTTGGAGTTGATATATAAAAATCTTTAGAGCGCCTAAATTTATTTACCCTATTGAGAGTTTTGAGGTCTAAAGCTATCGAAAATTTTTGTCGCTCTCGACAGAATGCATATTTTTTAAGGCTCCCTTTTTTAGAGCAAATCTATACTTTATTACCCTCTAACACTTCCTTAGAGTTTTACATGAACCTCACCCATCTCGTAACAAGTTATTTGAATTTATGCTTAAACAATATCAACCTCAAGATCTATTCGAAATAGTGGCTGATACCGTTGTCAGCGTAAAAACCAAAGATGGCTCCGGTAGTGGAGTTGTCATAAATAAGAATGGCATCGCTGTTACCAACAGACATGTTGTTGATACTAATTCGAAAGCTCTGATTGGTTTAAAGAACGGTGATAAGTTTATTGGTAAAGTCATTCGCTCATATTCTGATATAGATCTTGCTTTTATAAAATTTGACCTGACTAAATCTTCACTACTTACCTCTTCTCTAATTTTTTCTGGCAAAGACTTTAACCCCTGTTGCCAGCGAAAACTTAAAGTGGGAGAACCTGTATATGCAATCGGCCACCCAATGGGACTTGACTATACCTTGACCCAAGGCATTGTTAGTTCCATAGAACGCAAAATCGATTCCACCAAGTTCATTCAAATAGACGTTTCCATTAATCCTGGGAATAGTGGCGGTGCCCTTTATACCGCTTATGGAGAATTAGCTGGCATCAATACGATGGGTTACGTCAACTCAGAACATTTGAATTTCGCCATCCCAATTGATGAAGTGGTCAAACGATACTCTACTTGGCTTGAAGAAGAGGCTAAAGGTTTCACGCACTATTGTGGGGTATGTGGCTTCTCATCATTAGGCGAAAAATATTGTGAAAACTGTGGTGCTTCTTTCAGTAGAAACTCTCGTGAGGAAGACGACTTCTTAGGTAAATCAAATCTTGTAGAAGAATTGAAGATAAGTATGAAAAGTGATTCTAATGTAACTTGTAAGACCTGCGGAATATCTGTTTCAGCAAGTTTCAAGTATTGTTCAAACTGTGGTTCTACTTTACAAAAATGAGGCTGAGGCTAAATGGGAATTTTTGGAAGCTTAATCGAAGGGGTTAGCAACTTTCTAGAAAATAAACAAGACGAGGAGATTCAAGTTGAAAAATATATCCAAATAGTCGAATCTATGCTCGATGAACTTGATGTAGATTCCAAAGATTCTAAAATTGATATGGAATCTAAAAACGATAGCGGCTGTGTAATTCAAAGAGGAAGTGCCCAAGTCATTATTCTAATTAAAGAAAACGACGAAGATGACGCTCCTAGTATAGAAGTACTTTCGCCTATTCTAAAACTTCCTCCTCAAAATATTTTGCCGTTTTATCGCCGATGTCTCGAAGTCAATAGATATTTGATTGGGTGTGCCACTGGTGTCAATGAGGATATTGTTTTTGTAAGAGCAGAAATGCCTCTTGAGGGCCTTGATACAGAGAGTATTGTATTGATGATTTGCAACGTTGCAATGGCGGCAGATCAGCTAGATGATGAACTATCTGAAGAGTTTGGTGCTAAGTTATACGATGAATGCTGAGTCAAAATTTAGCTATATAATAATTTAATCGATAAGACGTAGAGATTACAGGACAAGAGAAGTTCTACACTTGATATCAGTCTAATTAGAGATAGACGAGGTTAACATTATCCCTATTTTACAGTGTCTTTAACCGGAGTTGGCAATATGCAAGTTACCCTTGATCTGCCTGAAGAGTTGCTTCAATACTTCGATATGGATCACCTTTCTCGTGAGAT
>PXAW01000555.1 GCA_003567055.1 Hyphomicrobiales bacterium | reverse complement strand
GATGAGCAATCCGCACGCCACGCGGTCGAGCAGGTGGCGCGCATGATGCAGGCCGGCGGCGAAGGCGTCCCGGTGCAGGCAAAGGGCGCGGCCCAGGCCGCCGCAGAGGCGAGCACGACGGCGAATGGTCAGAGCAATGCAGCCGGCCAGGCCGGCACTGCGGCGCCACAGACGAACGGATCGGTGCTGATCAACACGCCGCTCTCAGCGGTACCGATGGCCCTCGGCATGAAGGCGATGGGCGGGGCGAGCCGCTTCGATATCAGGCTCGATCCTGCGGAACTCGGGCGTATCGCGGTGAGCCTCGACATCGATGACGAAGGCACGGTCAAGGCGCGGCTCGTCGTGGACCGGGTGGAGACGCTCCAGCTTCTGCAGCGCGATGCGCGCACGCTGGAGCGCGCCTTCGAGCAGGCCGGGCTGAAACCCTCGGAGGACGGGATCGACCTTTCCCTGCGCGATGACGGCGACCGGCATGCCGATGATGGCGACGAGGATGAGGGGCGCGGGCCCGGTGACGGGCGTGGCCGCGACGGTGACGAGAGTGAAAAAGGTCTGGCGGCAGCGGAGATCCGGGCTCTGGCCCGCGAGACCCTGCTCGCACGTCAGGCCCTGCGGCGCGCCCTCGGCGGCGTCGATCTGAGCATTTGAAACCATATCGGAAAGCGAGGCCGTCATGGCTGCGGGACTTGAAAACATCATGGCCGGACAGGGCTCAGCCCAACAGGCTGAGACCGCGCGCAAGGGCATTGCGGATAATTTCGACGCGTTTCTGCTCTTGCTGACGACGCAATTGCAGAACCAGAGCCCGCTCGATCCGCTCGACACGAACGAGTTCACCCAGCAGCTGGTGCAGTTCGCTTCGGTCGAGCAGCAGATCAAATCGAACGAGGTGCTGGAATCCCTGCTCGCGACCTCGCGTGCGCAGAATGTCGCGACTGCTGCGAGCTTCGTGGGCATGAAGGTGCGCGCCGACGGCAAGGAGGCGCAACTCAGCGAGGGCAAGGCCGAATGGACGCTCGATGTCCCGCTCAATGCCGCGCGCACCACGATCGAGATCCGCGATCAGGCCGGCAACACGGTCGCCACCCGCTCGGGTGCGCTCTCAGCCGGGCGGCAGATCTTCACCTGGGACGGCACCAATTCCACCGGGCAGCCCGCCCCGGACGGGCGCTATTCGATCAATATCAATGCGCGCGACAGTTCCGGCCAGCCGATCTCCGTGAATACCGAAGTCGAGGGTGTCGTCGATGCGCTCGACCTGGAGGGCCAGGAGCCGGTTCTGCTGATCGGCGAGCAACGCGTGCCGTTGTCGCAGATCAAGGGCGCGATGCGCTGATCACGGCACTCGGTCATCGCCCTGCGACCTCGAAAATTCAATTAACAAAAGCCTAAAATCCGGCGCTGTCCATTTAGGCAATTCTTAAAAGAAAGGGGGTAGTGTTCTCACAGACGTTGGTCAGTCGAGTGTGTGAGAGTATCATGACCGAGCTTAGTCGCCCCAGGGCGAAATACGTAATCGGACCGGATGGCAGCCCGCTGACGGTCGCGGATCTGCCGCCGACGAATACCCGCCGCTGGGTGATCCGTCGCAAGGCGGAGGTCGTCGCCGCCGTACGCGGCGGGCTCCTCAGTCTCGAGGAAGCCTGTCAGCGCTACACGCTGACGACCGAAGAGTTTCTGGCCTGGCAGCAATCGATCGATCAGCATGGTCTTGCCGGTCTGCGCACGACGCGCATCCAGCACTATCGCAACTGATTCTCCGCCGTCAGCGCGGAATGACGAGAGCGTCGCCCGATTCGGGTGACGCTCTTTTCGTTGCCTGATCACGCTCACACGCCCATCTTTCCGCGCGTTAACTTCCTGCTAACCATGGACTGGGAAATTCTTGCCTAGTGGCCGGGCGATATCGCCCGGCATCGGTCGTACAGGCAGGATTTCAAAGCGTGAACCAGGCCCTCGAACTCGTCGGACGTTTGGGACCCCAGCGCCTCGCCGCCATGGGCGCGGTGACGCTGGCGATGGTGATCTTCTTCGCCTTCGTGATGATGCGCGTGAGCCAGCCCGCCATGGGCGTGCTCTATTCCGATCTCTCCCTGCAGGATGCCGGCGCCATTGTCCGTGAACTGGAATCGCGCGGCATCCCCTATCAGACACGCGGCGACGGCCAGACGATTCTGGCCCCGCGCGGTGAACTCGCGCGCATCCGCATGGACATGGCCGGACAGGGGATCCCGGTCGGTGGCGGTGTGGGCTACGAGATCTTCGACCAGGGCGACACCTTCTCCGCCACGAGTTTCGTGCAGAACATCAATCACCTGCGTGCGCTTGAAGGCGAGCTGTCGCGCACCATCGGTTCGCTGCAGCGGGTCGAGGCGGCGCGGGTCCATCTCGCCCTGCCCGAGCGCCGTCTGTTCGAGCGCGACCGCGAACAGCCGCGTGCCTCGATCGTCTTGAAGCTGCGCGGCGATCTCGAGGCGAGCCATGTCCGCGCCATCCGCCATCTCGTCGCCTCCGCCATCGAGGGCATGAGCCCGGAGCGGGTTTCGATCGTCGACGAACGCGGGCGCCTGCTCGCCGATGGCGCCGGCGATGCCGAGGGCATGGCGGGCGGGCTCGCCGCCGATGAACGGCGCACCGCCACGGAGCGGCGCCTGCAGCGCCAGATCGAGGATATCGTCGCCGGTGTCGTCGGCCAGCAGCGCGCGCGGGTGCAGGTCGCGGCGGAGTTCGATCACAACCGCGTCGAGAGCCGCTCGGAGACCTTCGACCCGGATGGCCGCGTCATTCGCTCGACCCAGTCGCGCAACGAGACCGCGACGAGCGCGAGCAATGACGGCCAGGTCACCGTCGGCAACGAATTGCCCGGTGCGGACGCGCAGGGCGCCGAGGCCGGCCAGCGCGACGAGCAGGCCGTCAACGAGGAAATCATCAATTACGAGATCTCGCGCACCACCCGGGTCGAGACCATCGAGGGCGGGCGTCTGTCGCGGGTCTCGGTGGCGGTGCTGGTCGATGGCCGCTATGTCCCGGGCGAGAACGGTGAGATGGTCTATCAGCCCCGCCCGCAGGAGGAGCTGGAACAGATCGCGACGCTGGTGCGCACCGCGATCGGCTTCGACCGCAATCGTGGTGACCAGGTCGAGGTGATCAATCTGCAATTCGCCGAAACGCCGGCCCCCGTCGCTTTCGAGGAGCCCGGCTTCGTCGAGAGCCTGTTGAGCCCGACACCCGCAGACATTCTCTACATCATCGAGCTCGCCGTGATCGCGCTGCTCATCCTGATCGTGCTGTTCACGGTGGTGCGCCCGCTCGTGCGCCAGATCCTCGCGAACGAGGCGCCGCAAAAGCGCAAGGCCGTCGCGGGCGGCGGATCCGATGACGAGAGCGACTATCCCGCTCTGCCGCAGCGTGAGAATCCGGCCTCGAAAATGATCGAGATGGCCAAGGTGAACGGCCAGGTGCAGCAGCAATCGCTGGATCGCGTCGGCGACCTCGTCCAGCAGAGCCCGACCGAGACCGTTTCCGTCCTGAGGCAGTGGATCCATGAGCGCGGATGACGAGACCAAACCCGGCGGCAAACCGCCCGAGGCGCGCAAATTCCTGTTCCAGCGGGATTTCGCGGCACCTGCCGGTGAGCAGACGCCGAGGAGCCGCGAGGCCCTTGCCGAGGCCGAGAAACGCGGGCGCGAAGCCGGCTTCGCCGAGGGGCAGGCCCGCGCGCGCGCCGAGGCCGATGCGCAGATGCAGCAGATGCTCACGCGCATCGCCGAGGATGTCGCGGCCCTGCTCGCGCGCGCCGACGAGGACCGCGCGGCCTTCGAGGACGAGGCCGTCGCCTTCGCAACGGCACTGGCGGAGAAACTCGCCGGCGACGCGCTGGCACATTATCCGATGGATGCGATCGCCCAGCTGGCGCGCAAATCCTTCGAGCATCTGCGTGGCGTGCCCCATCTGGTGGTGCGGGTGAACGAGGCGCTGGTGGAGAAGACCGAGACGCTGATGCAGAAGATCGCGCGAGAGCGCGGTTTCGAGGGGCGTCTCGTGATCATGGGCGAGCCCGATATCGATCCGGGCGATGCCCGGCTCGAATGGGCTGATGGCGGTGTCGTGCGCGAAGGCGCGAAGATCGGGGCATCCGTTGCGGATGCCATCCGCGCCGCCTGAAGCCGGGTTGCGGAAGAGAAGAATGCCCCGACGGGGCGAATTGTCACCACGGCTCCGCGAAGATGGCGCCGGAAACGAAAAGGCGAAGAAAATGAGCGACGAATTCGATCTGCCGCAGCTCAACCAGTCGGATATCGATTTCGATGCCGATGCCAATGCACCCCTTTCCACCCGCGATGCGCCGGTGACGCAGCGCTCGGCGGCGGATCTCGAGCAGATCTTCGACGTGCCGGTCACCGTCTCGGCGATCCTCGGTTCATCGCGCATGCCGGTGGGCGATCTGTTGCAGCTCGGCCCCGGCGCCGTGCTCGATCTCGATCGCAAGGTCGGTGAGGCGATCGACATCTTCGTCAACAACCGGCTGGTCGCGCGCGGCGAGGTGGTGCTGGTCGAGGACCGGCTGGGCGTGACCATGACCGAAATCATCAAGAACGACAGCTGAGTCGCTGGGAAAGACAAGGGATTAGAAAGACATGTCCATGCGCCTCCTGATCATCGGTACTCTCAATGGCGAGCTGATCAACGCCTCGCGTATCGCGATGAATCGCGGCGCCGCGGTCACCCATGCCGAGACGCTCGATCAGGGGATGAACGTCCTGCGCGCCAAGGGCGCCGATCTCGTCATGATCGACGTCTCCCTGCCCGTCGCGGAGCTTGTCGAGACGCTCGCCCGCGAGCGCATGCGCCTGCCGGTCGTGGCCTGCGGGACGGGGACCGATGCGCGCGCCGCCGTCGCGGCGATCCAGGCGGGGGCGAAGGAATACATCCCGCTACCCCCCGATGCCGACATGATCGCGGCGGTGATCGAGGCGGTTGCCGCCGACAGCCGCTCCTTCATCTGGCGTGATCCCTCCATGGAGAGGGTGGTGAAGCTCGCCGAGCAGGTGGCGCGCTCGGAGGCCTCCATCCTGATTACCGGCGAGAGCGGCACCGGCAAGGAAGTGCTCGCGCGCCACGTGCACCACCGCTCGGGCCGCCGCAACAAGCCCTTCATCTCGCTCAATTGCGCCGCGATCCCCGACAATCTGCTCGAATCGGAATTGTTCGGTCACGAGAAGGGCGCCTTCACCGGGGCCGTGGCCCGGCGGATCGGCAAGTTCGAGGAGGCGAATGGCGGCACGCTCCTGCTCGACGAGATCTCCGAAATGGATGTGCGCCTGCAGGCCAAGCTCCTGCGCGCGTTGCAGGAGCGTGTGATCGACCGGGTCGGCGGGACGAAACCCGTCCCGGTCGATATCCGCATCATCGCCACATCCAACCGCAATCTCACTGAAGCGGTGAAGGACGGCGCCTTCCGAGAGGACCTGTTCTACCGCCTCAACGTGGTGCATCTGAAGCTGCCGGCCCTGCGCGAGCGCCCCGGTGATGTGCTGGCTCTCGCGGAGTTCTTCGCCGGGAAATATGCCGAGCTCAACGGATTACCGGAAAAGGCCCTCTCGGAAGGAGTAAGACGCTTCGTTGCCGCCGCTCCCTGGCGGGGCAATGTACGCGAGCTGGAAAACGCCATGCACCGCGCGGTGCTGCTCTCGAGCGGGGCGCAGATCGAGGCGGATGCGCTGGTCTCCGCCGATGGCGAGGGCCTGTCGGAGCCCGAGGATTCGGCCACCCGCGCCGCCCGCACTGCCGAGGCGGTGACGCGATCGCTGGTGGGGCGCACGGTGGCGGAAGTCGAGCAGGATCTGATCCTCGACACGCTCGACCATTGCGTGGGCAACCGCACCCACGCGGCGAAGATCCTCGGTATCTCGATTCGCACCCTGCGCAACAAGCTCAACGAATACGCGTCCGCCGGTGTCGCCATCCCCGATCCGGGCCAGCGCCGGATGAGCGCCTGATGCCGCGGTCTCGTGCGGATTTGGCGCTTGCTTTCTTCGATTGTGGCAAGTCCTGATCGCTTGCAGCTGGGCGCTTCTGGTGCTTCCCTATCGTCAATGAGAGCGATGTAGCACCGAGGAAACCCGTTATGGCGCAAGACGTGAACCGCCGCTGGCTGCTGGCGGAATACCCGCAGGGCATGCCGAGCACCGAGACCTGGCGCCTGGAAGAGGCGCCGCGCCCCGAGCCCGGACCGGGCCAGATCCTGATCCAGGTGAAATATCTCTCCGTCGATCCCTATATGCGCGGGCGCATCAGCCCGGCCAAGGGCTACACCAAGGGCGTCGAGATCGGCGAACTGATGCAGGGCGGCGGCGTCGGCGAGGTGGTCGCCTCCAACCATCCCGACTGGAAGCCCGGCGATATCGCCGAATCCATGGCTGTCGGCTGGCAGGAATACGCGGTGCTCACCCCCGACAGTGGCGGGCGTGGCGGCGTCAACCGGGTCGATCCGGCGCTGGCGCCGATCCAGAGCTCGTTGTCATGGCTCGGCATGCCGGGCATGACGGCCTATTTCGGGCTCTATGATGTCGGACGCCCACGCCCCGGCGATACTCTGGTGGTCTCGGCGGCTTCCGGCGCCGTGGGTCAGCTCGTCGGCCAGCTGGCGAAACAGGCCGGCT
>PXAW01000354.1 GCA_003567055.1 Hyphomicrobiales bacterium | reverse complement strand
GGGCGGGCGCACCTGGAGGATGGCGGCGAGTTCGCCCATGCTCATGCCGGCCGGAGCGTTCTCGCCGTCGGCACGGCTCCCGGCTTTGCCGGAATCTTTGCCGGCGTTCCTGGTGGCCAGCGCCTGGAGCACCTGCTCCTGGCCCGGATACAGCCCGAGTGCGACGAGTTTCTCGCCCATACGGGAGCGATGCAGGCGCGCCGCCCGCATCAGCACCCAGCCCACGCTCTTTTCGCCCGGATGTTTCATCGCATACCCGCCGATATCTCCGGCTCGCCCTGTGTATCGGGGCGCCCGGTTGAAGCATGTCACGGCAATCCTTTGCCGCATACAGTTTGCCACCACGACCATGACGCCCGCATGACAAGGCACGCCATCATCCTCCGGCGCACGGGATCAAAAAGCCATCGGGAGCGCCGGCGATTCCTGGCACGGTTCGTGTATGCTCCTGTTGCCAAAAAAGCGACCAGAGCAAGCCGCCAGAGCAAACCGCCGGAGAAACCTAATGCCCTATCGCATCCCGCGCGCCGATTACGCCGCCATGTTCGGCCCCACCACGGGCGACACCGTGCGGCTGGCCGATACCGATCTCGTTATCAAGGTCGAGCGCGATTTCACCAGCTATGGCGAGGAGGTGAAATTCGGCGGCGGCAAGGTGATTCGCGACGGGATGGGGCAGAGCCAGCGCACCCGTGCGCAGGGCGCCGTCGATACGGTGATCACCAACGCCACCATCATCGACCATTGGGGGATCGTGAAAGCGGATATCGGCATCCGGGACGGGCGCATCGCCGGCATCGGCAAGGCCGGCAATCCGGATATCCAGCCGGGCGTCGACATCATCATCGGCCCGGGCACCGAGGCGATCGCGGGCGAGGGCAAGATCGTCACCGCCGGCGGCTTCGATGCACATATCCATTTCATCTGCCCGCAGCAGGTGGAGGACGCGCTGATGTCGGGGCTGACCACCATGCTCGGCGGCGGCACCGGCCCCGCCGACGGCACCAACGCCACCACCTGCACGCCGGGTCCCTGGCATATCGCGAGGATGCTCGAAGCCGCCGACGGGCTGCCGATGAACCTCGCCTTCGCCGGCAAGGGCAACGCGGCCCTGCCCGGCGCGCTGGTCGAGATGATCGAGGCGGGCGCCTGCGCCATGAAGCTGCATGAAGACTGGGGCACCACGCCAGCTGCGATCGACAATTGTCTCTCGGTCGCCGATGAATACGATGTGCAGGTGATGATCCACACCGACACGCTGAATGAAAGCGGTTTCGTCGAGGATACCGTGGCCGCCTTCAAGGGCCGCACCATCCACGCCTTCCATACCGAGGGCGCCGGCGGCGGTCATGCGCCGGACATCATGAAGGTGGCGGGGCTTGAAAACGTCATCCCCTCCTCGACCAATCCGACGCGCCCCTTCACGGTCAACACGATCGACGAGCATCTCGACATGCTGATGGTCTGCCACCATCTCGACCCGTCGATCCCGGAAGATCTCGCCTTCGCCGAGAGCCGCATCCGCAAGGAGACGATCGCGGCGGAGGATATCCTGCACGATCTCGGCGCGCTCTCCATCATGGCCTCCGACAGC
This sequence comes from Hyphomicrobiales bacterium, assembly GCA_003567055.1. Classification (GTDB taxonomy): domain Bacteria; phylum Pseudomonadota; class Alphaproteobacteria; order Rhizobiales; family Beijerinckiaceae; genus Saliniramus. The sequence goes on along the minus strand of PXAW01000354.1, from coordinate 5,089 downwards.
CAGGCCATGGGCCGCGTCGTCGAGGTGATCACCCGCACCTGGCAGACCGCACACAAGATGAAGACCCAGCGCGGCGCGCTTGCCGAGGATGTCGGCACCGGGGCGGATAACTTCCGGGTCAAGCGCTACATCGCCAAATACACCATCAACCCCGCCATCGCGCACGGCATGGACGAGCATATCGGCGCGGTCGAGGTCGGCAAGCTTGCCGATCTCGTGATCTGGGACCCGGCCTTTTTCGGCGTGAAGCCCAAGCTCGTGATCAAGGCCGGCACCATCATCGCGGCGGCGATGGGCGATCCCAATGCCTCGATCCCCACGCCGCAGCCGGTGCATTACCGCCCGATGTTCGGCGCCTTCGGGCGTGCCCTGCAGCGCACGAGCTTCACCTTCCTCTCGCAAGCGGGCATCGACAAGGGCGTGCCGCAGGCGCTCGGGCTCGCAAAAACCTGCCTGCCGGTGCGCAACGTGCGCTCCGGCATCTCGAAGAAGTCCATGATCCACAACGACGCCACGCCGCAGATCGAGATCGATCCGGAAACCTATGCCGTGACGGCGGACGGGGAACTGCTCGTCTGCGAGCCGGCGAAGGAGCTGCCGTTGGCGCAACGGTATTTCATGTTCTAGCGGTCAGCACGCCTGCCTCAGGCGACGCGTGCTGTTGCGGCCTCGGCCTCTGCGATCTGCAAGACGATCTTGCCCGGCGCGCTCCCTGCCTCGATCTCCCGATGTGCGGCGCTGATCTCCTCGAGCGGGTAGGTCGCGGCGACGACCGGCGCGATCCGACCGGCCTGGAGCATGGAAAACAGCATGGCGAGATCTTCGCGGAACCAGTCGGGATGCTTCCGGCGCATGGCGCCGATGGAGTAGAACGCCGTGGCGCGACGATTGGGAAGCCAGTTCCAGCATGCCAGCTTCAACAGATCGATGGGAACGACACCGCCACGGCCCGATACCTTGTTCTGGAAACCGTAGGCGACGAGTTTTCCACCGGGCTTCAGCATGCCGAGCGAGCGGGGCAGGCTGTCGCCGCCGAGCGGGTCGAATACGGCATCGACACCGCCTTGCGTCGCGGCGAGGGCCTCGCCCGCTGCAAGATCCGGTGACAGCGGCGTGGCGCCGAGGCTGCGGATCAAGTCATGCTTTGCCGCCACGTCGGTGCCGAATGCGGTGATCCCGGCCTCGCGCGCCAATTGCAGCATCATCGTGCCGACAGCGCCGCCCGCCCCGTGGATCAAAAGGCTCTGTCCTGCTTGCAGGCCTGCAACGCGGTGCAGCATCTGCCAGGGCGTGACCGCCGAGAGTATCATGCCGAGCGCATCGATATCCGTCACGCCCTCTGGAACCGGAATCGGGCGTTCCTGCGGGAGGCACAGGTGGTCCGCATGAGCGCCGGTGACGGTGAGATCTGCGACCCTCTCGCCGATCCGCAGCCGCGTCACGCCCGGCCCGACCGCATCAACCACGCCGACCATGTCGTAACCCGGGGTGAAAGGGGGTTTTTCCTTCAGATCCGGATACATGCCCTTGCGGATGATCACATCGGTGAAGGCGGCGCTGGCAACATGGACGCGCAGGCGCACTTCGCCGGGGCCCGGTTCGGGCGGTTCGGTCAGGTTATGCAATGCGAGGCATTCGATGCCCCCGAATCCGGTCTGGACGATCTGTCTCGATGTCACGTGGGGGCTCCTTCGGTTCTGCCTGCGCGCGCGCACCCCGCTTCGACGCGGGCCGCATGCGCGAAGGCAGAATAGGCCCGACCCCTCCGCTTTCAACTGACACAATAACCAGTAATTGCGATTTGCCCGGTAGCGCTGCCCCGAGCGACCCCGGATCAGCCGCTGCCCGCCCCGGCCTCGCCCGAGCCTGCCAGAAATCGCGCGGTGATTGCGAGATCAGCCGGGGTCAGGCCGTGGCCTGCGGGGAGGATTTCGAGACTGACGGCGGCGCCGGCTTCGCCCAGCGCAGAAGCCAGTTCCTGCGAGCGCGCAGCCGGAATCAGCGGATCGGAGGCGCCGGCGAGAATCAGCACGGCCTTGCCGGCAAGCGGTGTTCCCGGCGCTTGTGGCAACGGGCGCATCACCCGCCACAGGGCCGCACCCGCGAGGCGATCCGGGGCGAGCCAGAGCAGGGATGCGGCGATGTTGGCGCCGTTGGAAAAGCCCACAGCGACGGGTCGCGAGAGCGCGTATGCCTCGCAGGCCTGATCGATGAAGGCAGCGAGCGCCTGTGTCTGCGCGCGCAGATCGGCCTCGTCGAACACGCCTTCAGCAAGGCGCCGGAAGAAGCGCGGCATGCCGTTCTCGCTGACATTGCCGCGTAGCGACAGGATCGCGGCGCCCGGTGCGATCTGACCGGCCAGCGGCAGCAGATCGCGCTCGTCGCCGCCGGTCCCGTGCAGAAGCAGCAGCGGCGGCGCCCGTTCCTGGCCCTTCGAGGCCGGCACGAAGATGTGCCGGAAGCCGAAAGCGTCGCTCACCTGTGAATTGGAGGGTATCGCATTCATCACGCGTCCTCCCGCTCCAGCGAGGGCAGCATCGCGGCGATCGTCTCGCGACGCGCCTCGAGGCCCGGTGGCAGCATCAGGCTTTCGCCCAGATGATCGGGATCCTCGTCCACGGCGAAACCCGGACCATCGGTGGCGATCTCGAACAGCACGCCGCCGGGCTCGCGGAAATAGATCGAGCGGAAATAGTTCCGGTCGCGCTGCTCCGTCGCTTCGATCCCGAAACGCTCGCGCAGGATCTGCGCCATTGCCGCCTGCGCCGCATCGTCGGCGGCGCGGAAAGCCACGTGATGCACTGATCCGGCGCCGAGGCGCGGGCGGGTGCCGTAATCGGATTGCGTGATCTCGACGGCGGTCAGCGGTGAATCGCTGCCGGCGAGGCCGATATGGCCGGCACGCGCTTCGCTGTGGCGAAAGCCGAGCACGTCGCGCAGGATGGCCGCCGTCGCTTCCGGGTCGCGCACGGCGAGGGTGACGCTCTCGAAACCGCGCAGGGCCTGCGCCGCGTCGATCCCCGCTGCCCTCCAGCCGGGTTCTTCCTCGGCACCCGCGACGCCGATAATGGCGAAAGCCATCCCGTCGGGATCGCGAAAGGTCAGCGCGCGGCGTCCCTGGCGCTCGTCTTCGGCGATCGCGACGCCATGGGATTCGAGCCGTTCGCGCCAGAAGCCGATCGCACCTGCCGGCGCGCGAAACGCCGTCTCGACGGTCTCGCCGTCACCGGGGCGACCGGGCGCGATATGGGGCCAGGGAAAGAAGGTCAGCGCCGAACCGGGGCGCCCCGCCGCGTCACCGTAATAAAGGTGCCAGGTGGAGGGATCGTCGAAATTGACGGTGCGCTTGACCAGACGCTGGCCGAGAATGTCGGCGTGGAAATGCCGGTTGCGCCAGGGCGCGCCCGCCATGGCCGTGACATGATGAATACCCGCGACGCTCATGGCCGTCTCCCGAAACTGCGCGGCGCCCATGCGCCTCATCTGATGCTCTACAGGTCGTCAGCCGATTGCGCATCGGTAAGCAGGGCAAGCGCAATCTTGCCAATATGCAAGATGCGCCCCGAAGATTTCATCCCGAGCTTGTCACCTCCGCAAGGACGGGCGACAAAGGCGTGTCCGGGAGCACCTCCCGCAGGCGGCGGGCGCGTTGTGGGGGGATTCGGTCGATTTCGAGCCCGGTGAAGACATGCAACGTATCGAGATCGGTATCGATCACCGCGTGATCCGATACCCAGCCGCCCAGCCCGAGATAAGAGCGCAGGAGCGGCGGAAGCGCCGCAAACGCCTCACGGGAATCGCCTTCGTGATGGCGCGCCCTGTCCGCGCGAGCCCTGTCCGCGCGCGCCCTGTCCGCGAAAGAGACGACGCGCGGCGCCTTGATACCCGGCATCCAGTGCGCCGGGGCCAGATGCCGGGCGGCGAGCAGGTCGAGTGCCGCAGCATGCGCTGCATAGGAGGCGCCCGTGAAGGAGCTGCAGCCGAACAGGAGGCCGGCATCGTATTCATCCACGACATTCGCAACCGCACCCCAGGCGAGCCGCAGGATCGTGGGATCGCGCCAGCCCGGACGCGTGCAGAACCGCCCCATCTCGATAACCGGTGCACCATAGGCGCGCAGCGCGGAGAGATCGTAGAACTGGGCCGTGTAACTGCGCCCGATCTCCTCCCCGCAGCTTAGCGGCAGCAACCGGAAACACGCAACGAGCGTCCCGCTGACCTCGTCCTCGATCAGGAGATGCCGGCACACGTCATCGAAGGCATCCCGGTCGAGCCCGTCGGGGCGTGGGCGCGCACCGGGGCGGTTCTCGATGAAGGCAACGTGGCGTAATTCCTGGGCACGCACGATATCGGCGTGGTCCTCGGCGAACCGGATCCGATAATGGCTGCGGGGGATCGCATGCATGGCGCGCCCTCCGGGCAGGTGACGGATTTGTCGCCGGGCCAAGCTGCACCGGGAAGAGCCGGTCGGCGCGCATGACCATGCAAGTCAGCGACATTTTACTGTGTCCGACCACCGTCAATCCGGACACCAAAGCTTTACTCTACAGCAATTCCAGTCAAATCGCGACAGGCAAACAGCCTTCGTGCCTCGTATTGCGCAAAGCGCGCCCTCTTCCCCAAAGTCAGCATTCTCGCGTCGAAGATCGCCCTTCACGCCCCGCGAAATTGTGGATCGCGCTTCTCGGCAAAGGCCTTGCGGCCCTCGGCATGATCGGCGGTGGCGAAAAGCATGGGCTGGCCGTCCAGCTCATAGGCCAGCACGCGGTCGAGATCATCCGTGCCGCGCGCGAAGGCGGCCTTCGTCATGGCGATGGAGAGCGGCGCGAGGCGGGCCATGTCGCGGGCGCGGGCGAGCGCGATGTCGCGCACGGCGCCGGCGGGGGCGAGCACATCGACGAGGCCGAGCGCCTTCGCCTCCTCGCCGCCGATGACGGGGGCTTCGAGCATCATCCTTTTGGCCGTGCCGAGCCCCACACGCGGCGGCAGCGACCAGATCAGCCCGGCATCGGGCATCAGGCCCACCTTGGCGAAGGAGGCGCAGAACTTCGCACCCGGTTCGGCCACCACCACGTCGCTCGCCGTGGCG
>PXAW01000254.1 GCA_003567055.1 Hyphomicrobiales bacterium | reverse complement strand
TCTGCACGGGCAGGAGGAGCAGATCCAGATCATCGGGGGCGAGCGCGCGCACGCGGTCGAGATAGCCCTGCGCGATCAGCGTATCGACACCCACGGGCAGATGCGGCCCGTGCTGCTCGATTGCGGCGACCGGCAGCACCGCAATGGCGCGGCTCATGTCGCGGGTGGCGAAATCCTCGGTGCTCAGGGAGAGCCAATCAGTTGCGGGCATCGTCAATTCATCCGGCATTGCAAAAGGAACGGGCAGCGCTCACGCATCGGCCTCCGCGCGGGCGGCGATCACCTCGACCTCCACCTTGAACACGTCCCGGGCGAAGCCGGAGACGATCATCAGCGTGGAGGCCGGCGGCGGATCCGCCACATGGCGGTCGCGGGCGCGCATGTATGGCTGGAGATGGGCGCGGTCGGAAACGAAGGCGTTGATGCGCACGATATCCGCCATCTCCATGCCCGCACTGGCGAGCACCGCGGCAATCGCCTCGAAACACAGATCCGCCTGTGCCTCGGCATCCTCCGGCACGTCATCGTCGCGGGTGATGCCCAGCTGGCCGGAGGCGAAGAGCAGCCGCGCGCCCGGCGGCACCTCCACCGCATGGGCGTAATTGGCGAAGGGCGGGCGGATGGTGTCGGGGGTATGATGGCGCATTGCGCACTTTCCAATCGGCTGCGTATGAGGGAAACATAGCCCCGTGCCGTCGCCGCACAAGGGAAATCGGCGCGCGAAGGCGGGTGCGAAAATGCGGGGATGAGTGCCGCAGGAAAACGGCACGGGGCTTGCCAGCGGAAGCCCGGCTTGCAACACCAAGGTGGCTGCGGAAGCGGCTGCTCAATTTCTAGGCAGGGATGATGGTCATGACGCTTGTTTCTCGTGCGGCGATCGCCGCCTCCATGCTGGCCGCGACGGCGTTCAGCGCGGCTGCGCAGGATCTCGAACAGGTGCGATTCGGCACCAACTGGGTCGCCCAGGCCGAGCATGGCGGCTATTATCAGGCCGTGGTCGACGGCACCTATGCCGCCTGCGGGCTCGATGTCGAGATCGTCCCCGGCGGTCCGCAGGCCAATAACCGCATGCTGCTGCCGGTGGGCCGGATCGATTTCTATATGGGCGGCAACCTGATCCAGGCCTTCTCGGCCATCCGCGAGGAGATTCCCACCATCGTCGTCGCCGCGAGCTTCCAGAAGGATCCGCAGATCCTGATGTCGCATCCCGGCCAGGGGCTCGATGATTTCGCCGACCTGCCCGATGCCGACCAGCTGCTGATCGGGGCGGAAGGCTTTGCCACCTATTACCAGTGGCTGATGGTCGCACATGGCTTCCGCGAGGACAATGTGCGCCCCTACACCTTCAACCCGGCCCCCTTCATCGCCAATCCGCGCGCCGTGCAGCAGGGCTATCTGACGTCCGAACCCTTCGCCGTCGAATCGGAAGCCGGCTTCACGCCCAACGTCTTCCTTCTGGCCGACCAGGGCTTTGCCACCTATGCGACGACGATCGAGACCCGTCGCGAACTGGTCGAGGAGCGCCCCGATATCGTGCAATGCTTCGTCGATGGCTCCGCGATCGGCTGGTACAACTATCTCTATGGCGACAACGCTGCCGCCAACGAGATGATCATGCGCGACAATCCGGAAATGAGCATGGAGAAGATCGCCTATTCCATCGAGAAGCTGAAGGAATACGAGATCGTCGATTCGGGGGATGCCCTCGAACTGGGCATCGGCGCCATGACGGATGAACGGATCGAGGCCTTCTTCGAGCAAATGGTCGAGGCCGGCCTGTTCGAGGCCGATCTCGATTTCCGCCAGGCCTATACGCTGGAATTCACCAATAACGGCGTCGGCCTGGAGCTGCGGCCCTGAGGCGGCACGCCCGTCACCGGATGCCGGATTGGTTCCGGCATCCCTCACCCTCCGCGGTGATCAATTGATCATCAGCTTGGACAGGCGCAACGCGATCCGCTAAGCCTGCCACACGGACAACCGAAAGAGCGGTCCGCCGCTCTCGAAACCGCGCCGCGCCGGCATTGCCGGTCCGGCGAGATTGGCGATGGCATGACTGCGCAAACCGCCCCCTCCCCGGCATCGACACCCGTTGCCCGGGCTTCCTCGGATTCCGGCTCCGCGCCGCGTTCCGGCGCCCCGCTGGTCGCGCTGGAAGGGATCGGCAAGGTCTTTCAAAACGGCACGGTGGCGCTGTCGGGGCTCGATCTGAGCATTCGCGAGGGCGAATTCGTCTCCCTGCTCGGCCCCTCGGGCTGCGGCAAATCGACCGCTTTGCGCATTCTCGCCGGCCTGATCCCGGCTTCTCGCGGCGCGATCGGCTGGGCCGGTGGCGGTGATGCCGAGGCGCATCAGCGTGATATCGGTTTCGTCTTCCAGGAACCGACGCTGATGCCCTGGGCCAATGTCGCCGACAATGTCTATCTGCCGCTTCGCCTGCGCGGGGTCTCGCGCAGGGCGGCATCGCAGGCGATCGATTCCTGCCTCTCGCTGGTGGGGCTCGAGCAATTCGCGAAGAGCTATCCGCGCGAATTGTCGGGCGGCATGAAGATGCGCGTCTCCATCGCCCGGGCGCTGTCGCTGCGCCCCAGGCTCCTCCTGATGGACGAGCCCTTCGCCGCGCTCGACGAGATCACCCGCTTCAAGCTCAATGACGACATCCTGCGCCTGCAAGAGGAATTCGGCTGCACCATCGTCTTCGTGACGCATTCGGTCTTCGAGAGCGTCTATCTGTCGAGCCGGATCGTGGTGATGGCGGCGCGGCCCGGGCGCATCATCGCCGAAATCGATGTCGATGCGCCCCGCCCGCGCGACCGGGATTTCCGCACCACGCCCGCCTATGGCGATTATTGCCGCGCCGCGAGCGAGGCCCTGCACGGGGCCATGGGCTATGACGAGCATCTGTGAGGGCCGCAATGAACGTGCAGACGCGCAATCCCGCCGCCGATCCGGCCACACACCCTGCCGACAGCGCCACCCTCGCGCTGACGACCTCCGATGATGCGCCCCGGCGCGGGCGCGATTTCACCCTCGCCCTGCGCATCGGTCTGCCGCTGGCGCTGTTCGCCATCGTGGTCTGGAGCTGGGAGACCTATGTGCGCGTGGCCGGCGTGCCGCATTACATTTTGCCGGCGCCGAGCCGCATCATGGAGACGATGATCGCCGACTGGCCTTTGCTTTTCGGTTCGCTGTTGCAGACGCTGAAGACGACCTTTCTCGGGCTGTCGCTCGCGATCATGGGCGGCGTCGGGCTTGCGGTGCTGCTGTCACTGTCGCGGGCGATCGAGTATTCGCTCTATCCTTACGCGGTGGTGCTCCAGGTCACGCCGGTCGTCGCCATCGCGCCGCTGCTGCTGATCTACCTGCCGCAGGAGACGGCCGTGCTCACCTGCGCCTGGATCGTGGCCTTCTTCCCGATCCTGTCGAACACCACGCTCGGCCTGCAATCGGTCGATCGCAACCTGCTCGAACTGTTCGATCTCTACGGTTCGGCGCGCCCGAAATGGGCGCCGCGCTGGCTGGGAAGCTTCATTGCGCGGGTGAAGGCGCTGTACTATCTGCGCGGCCCCGCCGCGCTGCCGTATTTTCTCGGCGGCCTGAAGATCGCCGGCGGGCTCGCCCTGATCGGCGCGGTCGTCGCCGAAATCGCGGCCGGCTCTGCCGGAGCCGGGTCCGGGCTTGCCTATCGCATCATCGAGAGCCAGTTCCGGCTCAACATTCCGCGCCTGTTCGCGGCACTGGTGCTGTTGTCGGTCACCGGCGTGATCATCTTCCTCGCCATGTCCGCCTTCTCGCATATGCTCTTGCGGCGCTGGCACGAAAGCGCGATATCGCAGGAGAAATAGAAAACCACGCCGCATGCGGGAGGACGGGCATGGCCGCCGATGACAGGAACGCGCATGATCACGCAACGGGCTTCCTGCCGATCCCCGCTTCGGGCGATTACCGCCTCGACAATGCGCGCGTGCCCCATTGCATGCTCTCGGCGGGAGGCGTGAAGCCGGATGCTGCCGGGCTGTGCCATGTCGACCTGGTGATCCGGCATGGCCGCATCCTCGGCGTGACACCCTCGGGCACGAGTGCGCACGAATCCGATCTGCCGGTGATCGATACGCGCGGGGCGCTGGTGATGCCGCGCCTCGTCGATATCCACACCCATCTCGACAAGGGCTTCATCTGGAACCGCGCCCCCAATCCAGACGGCACTTTCCCCGGCGCGCTCGACACGGCCCAGCGCGACCGCGAGGCCAATTGGGATGCGCAGGATCTGGCCCGGCGCATGGATTTCGGCCTGCGCTGCGCGCTCGCCCACGGCACCGGCGCGATCCGCACCCATCTCGATTCCATCGGCAAGCAGACGGCGATCTCCTGGCCGGTCTTCGCGGAGCTGCGCGAGACCTGGCGCGACGTGATCACGCTCCAGGCCACGTCGCTCTTCCTGCTCGACGATATTCTGGAAAACGAGGAAGAATTCGCGCAGGTGGTCGAGACCACGGCGCGCTACGAGGGCCAGCTCGGGGGCGTCACCTTCGCCGGCCACGCCCCCGATGCGCGCACCGATGCCGCCCTCGACAAGCTGTTTGCGGCTGCGATCCGGCACGGGCTCGATCTCGACCTGCATGTGGATGAGAGCGATTCGCACCATGCGCGGACGCTGGAGCGCGTCGCCGATGCCGCGATCCGCCATCGCTTCCCCAACCGGATCCTGTGCGGGCATTGCTGCTCGGCCTCGCTGATGGAGGAGGGCGATCTCGACCGGGTGATCGACAAGCTCGCCCGGGCGGCGATTTCTCTCGTCAGCCTGCCCATGTGCAACATGTATCTCCAGGATCGCGCCTCCGGGCGGACACCGCGCTGGCGCGGGGTGGCGCCGGTGCAGGAATTCAGGACGGCGGGCATCCCGGTGATGTTTGCCTCCGACAACACCCGCGATCCGTTCTATGCCTATGGTGATCTCGATCTGATCGAGGTGTTTTGCGAAGCCACCCGCATCGCCCATCTCGATCACGGCGAGGGCGACTGGCTGCGCGCCATTGCGGGCACGCCGGCGACGATCATGAATCTCGACCGGGCCGGGCGCATCGAGAGCGGCGATCCGGCCGATCTCCTGATCCTGCGCGCGCGTTCCATGAACGAATTGCTCTCGCGCCCCCGGGGCGACCGCATGGTGCTTCTGGGCGGGCGTCCGATCTCGACGACACCGCCCCCATACGACGAACTCGACATGATCGCCTGAAGGCGACGACAGCGGAAAGGGACCCATGATGGAAGGATCGGCCATATGGAAGGATCGGCCATGAGCGCGCGCTACGATATCGAAGCCTTCAAGAAGCGCATCGACGGCGTGAAAATCGAGGAAAATCCCGCTCTGGTGCGCCAGAAGAGCCGGGATTTCTTCTGGTATTCCCCCACGCTCAAGCGCCAGCTCGACGCGGTGACCGCCGATATCGTGGTCGCGCCGCAAAGCGAGGCGCAGGTCGTCCAGGTGCTCGCGGCGGCGCATGAACATGCGATTCCGGTGACGCCACGGGGCACCGGTACCGGCAATTACGGCCAGGCCATGCCGCTTTCCGGCGGCATCCTTCTGGATCTGTCGCAATTCAACGCCGTGCGCGAGATCGGCCATGGCCGGGTCGTGGCCGAGCCCGGCACCGTCGTCGCCGCCCTCGACAAGGAGACGCGCAGCCATTCGCGTCAGGAGATCCGGCTGCACCCCTCCACCTACCACACCGCCTCGATCGGCGGCTTCATCGCCGGCGGCTCCGGCGGGATCGGCTCGATCCGCTGGGGCGGCCTGCGCGATACCGGCAACATCATCCGCCTCAAGGTGGCGACGATGGAGGCGAGCCCGCGCATCCTCGAATTCACCGGCGATGATATCCATAAAGTCTCGCACGCCTATGGCACCAACGGCATCATCACCGAGGTCGAGATGCCGCTGACGCCGGCCTATGACTGGGTCGACGTGATCGTCGGGTTCGAGGATCTGCGCGCGGCAACGCAATTCGCCAATGATCTGGGCGAGCAGGACGGGCTCCTGATCAAGGAGCTCGGCGTCGTCGCCGCGCCGATCGCGCATGATCATTTCAAGCGCCACAGAAAGTTCATCCCCCGCGCGCAGCATGTGGTGCTGATCATGGTCGCCGATTTCCAGATGGCGCCGCTCACGGGTTTCGTGCAGCGCTATCGCGGCGCGCAGGTGCTGTTTCGCAACGACCAGCTTCCCGCCGAGGATCTCAAGGGCCTGCCGCCCGTCTTCGAATTGTCGTGGAACCACACCACCTTGCGGGCCTTGCGGGATGATCCGTCGATCACCTATCTGCAGGTGCTCTACCCCTTCCCCGGCCAGGTCGATCTGGTGCAACGCATTCACGAGCGCTTCGGCGATGAACTGCCGGCCCATCTCGAATTCGTGAAATTCGACGGCAAGGTCACCTGTTTCGGCCTGCCGCTGGTGCGCTTCTCGAGCGAGGAGCGGCTGGAGGAGATCATGGCGATCCACGAGGAGATGGGCGCGCCGATCTTCAATCCGCATCGCTACACCCTCGAAGAGGGCGGCATGAAGCAGACCGACGAGACCCAGCTCGCCTTCAAGCGCGAGGCCGACCCGCAGGGCCTGCTCAATCCGGGCAAGATGGTCGCCTGGGAGGATCCCGATTACGATTTCAAATCGGGGAAGAACTTCCTTTTCAAGGGACTCGCGGC